>DAOQWY010000015.1:2634-86708 GCA_035342335.1 Bacteroidales bacterium | reverse complement strand
TTTTTGCCGGAACCTTTCGAGGTGATCCTCCGGGGGTTCTGACTGATCAAATTCCTGTCGTTTGCTGCGGACCAGATTTTCCAGTTTATCCATTATGCTGCATTGATATATGGTCAGATAATATATTTCCGGATACGGGATTCCTTGATGATCTCCAACAGTTTTTGCTTCGCCCTGAAGTACCGGATCCGGGAGGTATTGTTTGAAATGTTCAATATTTCAGCAATCTCATCGTGATCGTATCCTTCGAACAAATAGAGGGATAATACGACCCTGTAATCAGCCGGGAGTTCATTGACCGCCTGGTGGATCTCGCCGACCTTCAGGGAAATGTCTTCCTCGTCCGTCTCCTCCTGGGGTATCTGATGATCGTATTCCTCAATGAACGTAAGTCCGGCATTCTTCTTCAGTGCGTCCAGGGAGTTATTGACCACGATGCGCCTGAGCCACGCTCCAAAACTGGAAGTACCTTTATATTCGTGCAGATGCCGAAAGGCATCCAGGAAGGAATCCTGCATGATGTCTTCCGCATCCTGGGGCCTGCCGACTATTCGCAAACTGGTGTTATACATGGCTTTAACGTACATCTTATATAATTCTAGCTGTGCTTTCGGATTTTCCTCCCTGCACTGCTCAACGAGTTCCTGGTGCGTATTTTTGTAAATAACTTCCAAGAAGAATATTTTTTGATAAAGACTGTTGCAATCCGGAAATGTTACAAAAAGTTCCTGAAAATCCCAAAAAAATATCCTTAAGTTTGCCTCCGCGCAATTTTGAAGCTCCTGTGACCGAGGGAAAACAAAAGATCATCACCTACGGACTGGTTGTCATCTCCATGATTTTCTGGGGTATGAGCTTCATTTGGACGTCGATTGTCTTCCGTTGTTACCCGCCGATAACCACCATTTTTTTGCGGCTGGTCCTGTCTTCCGTCCTGCTGATGGCCGGATTGCTGGCCTTTGGGAAACTTGAGCGGATCAAAAGGAAAGATGTCGGATTATTCCTGATTGCTTCCCTCTTCAATCCTTTCCTCTACTTCATCGGTGAAAATTTCGGGTTAAAGTACACCTCTCCCTCCATCAGCGCGGTAGTGATCGCCACCATCCCGCTGCTGACGCCTGTTGCTGCCTATTTCATCGTTAAGGAAAAAATCTCCTGGCTGAACATTGCCGGAATCGCTCTGTCATTTGCAGGTGTCTTGCTGATGCTGATCAACCGCGACATGACCTTCACAGCCTCCCCTGCCGGGATGGGGTTCCTCTTTTTTGCAGTCACCTCAGCGGTGATCTACGCCCCTTTTCTGAAAAAGCTGACCCGGCTGTACCATCCGGTCTCGATCATTGCCTGGCAAAATTTCTTTGGGGTGCTTTTTTTCCTGCCGTTGTTCCTGGTCTTGGATCTCAAAGAATTTCTGGCGATCAGGCCTGACGGCAGAACGATCTCCGCACTTTTTCAGGTCTCACTTTTTGCTTCAACCCTTGCTTACATCCTGTTCACATACGGTGTCAGCAAAATTGGTGTAAGCCGGACCAATGTCTTTACCAACCTTATCCCGATATTCACGGCTGTTTTTTCCTACCTGATTCTTTCGGAATATTTCAACCTGAACAAGGTCCTTGGAATCGTCATTGTCATCGCAGGTGTCATGCTGACGCAAGTTCAGCATTTGACCAGGAACGACCGGCTGAGGAATGGGCCTTCAACCTGAAACCTTAATCCATTCGTAAAACCTGTCATTTTTTTTCGGACATTTGCAAATTCCATCTAAGCTTAAAGGAACGTTAACATTATGAAAATCATTGTATTAGGCGCCGGCCTGGTCGGCGGTCCCATGGCGATGGACCTGGCAAAAGATCCGGATTTAATGGTTACCGTCGTTGATCGGCAGAAGATCAGCCTCGACAGGCTGGGAACAGATTTTAAGGGCACCTGTATCACATCGGATCTTTCGGATCATGAAAATCTCCTAAAACTGATTCAGGATCAGGATATTGTATTGAATGCGGTGCCGGGATACCTGGGATTTGCAACACTGCAAACGATCATCGAAGCCGGGAAAAATGCAGTGGACATTGCATTTTCACCCGAGGATGTCTTCGAGCTGGACGATCGCGCTAAAAACAAGGGCGTCACTGCGGTGGTGGATATGGGAGTGGCTCCGGGGATGAGTAATTTGTTGACAGGATACGCCGTTTCGATGCTGGATGCAACCGAAAAGGTGACCATTTACGTCGGTGGGTTGCCCAGGATCAGGCAATGGCCCTGGGAGTACAGGGCTGTTTTTTCACCGGTGGATGTCATCGAAGAATATACGCGTCCGGCCCGCTTTATTGATAAGGGGCAGATGGTGACCAAACCTGCACTTTCGGACCCTGAACTGATCGACTTCCCAAAGATCGGCACCCTGGAAGCATTCAACAGTGATGGTCTTCGCACCCTGATGGCCACCATTCAGGCACCCTCGATGATCGAAAAGACCCTCCGGTACCCCGGACACATTGAAAAAATCAACGTTCTGCGCGACACAGGCTTTTTTAGCACAGATCCCGTCGAGATAAGCGGCGCCAGCATCAGGCCCCTGGACCTTACCTCCCGCCTGCTTTTTCCGAAATGGAAACTGAACGAGGGAGAGGAAGACGTGACCATCATGCAAATCATCGTCGAAGGGATCAGGGACAATGAACCTGTACGCTATGTCTGGGACCTGTTTGATACCTACGACTCCGTATCCGGGGTGCACTCCATGGCACGCACCACGGGTTATACGGCCACCATGGCGGTCAGGATGATCGCTCACCGGCTTTACAGGGAAAAAGGAATCATCCCGCCTGAAACGATCGGGAAAAACCATCTCTGCGTTGAATATATCCTGGAAGGACTTCGGGAGAGAGGGGTGGTGTATGAGTTGAGAGAGGAAAGAGGTAAAATCTAAAATCAAAATATTTAATAAACTGTTTATTAAACTATCCATTAATTTCAATGTCTAATACTATTGATTCTTTTTGGAACGCCATAACTATAAACCAGATTTTTTTATGAAGCGATTGGTTGTGTTGATGATCGTGGTGATGGGCTGGATGGAGTTGCCCGCGCAGGAATACAGGATGGGGAATGCGTCGCAGATGCCACCAACAGGCATCCTGACGGGTAACGTACTGGAAGAGGATGCCGGTGTCCCGATGGAATTCGTGAACCTGGTCTTGTTCCGTGAAAAGGATTCGACCATGGTTACCGGTACGGTCACTGACCTGCAGGGAAAATTCAGGCTGGCGGAACTCCCGTTCGGGAAATTTTACCTGGTGGTCAATTTTATTGGCTATGAAAAAAAAACACTGCCGGAGATCATCATCACACCGAAGGCACAGGCCATCGACCTTGGGAACATCACCCTGAGATCAGCCACTACGAACATTGAAGGCGTGGAAATCATCGCCGACAAGCAACGGGTTGAATACCGCATTGACAAAAAAGTGGTCAATGTCAGCCAGGATATCATGGCCGACGGATCTTCGGTGGTGACCGCCCTTGAAAATGTACCATCCGTACAGGTGGACATTGAAGGAAATGTCTCACTGCGCGGCAGCCAGAGCTTTACGGTATTGATCGACGGACGCCCGAGCGTACTGCAGGGGACCGATGCCCTGCAGCAGATCCCCGCCAGTTCCGTGGAACGGCTCGAGATCATCACGAATCCTTCAGCGAGGTATGATCCCGATGGCCTTGCAGGCATCATCAATGTCGTCATGAAAAAACAACAAAAAGCAGGATACAATGGCATCATCAATGCTTCTGCCGGCACGGGCCACAAATACTCCACGGATGTTTTGCTGAACTACCGGGCCGGGAAAGTCAATTTTTTTGCGGGTGCCAATTATAACAACAACCAGCACAAAGGGGAAGGCAATATGCGTAACGAATCCTTCGCGGAGGACACCACCACCATACGCCTGTCGGATGTCAAGGATAAAATGCACCGTAACGGATGGGGCGTAAAAGGTGGTGTGGACTATTTTCTGACGGAGAAGACAACCCTGACCTTTTCGGGACGGTACGGCGAATATGGGTTTGGACGGGATGGATGGACACACCAGCATCTGTTCACCGATCCACTTTCCACTGATACTTATACTGTTTCGGAAACCGAAAGCCAGCGCCAGGGAGACTTTTACGAAGGTTCGCTGAACCTTTACCAGATGCTGAAAGGAGAGGGCCATAAACTGGAAGCCATGTTGATGTACTCTTCCAGGTTGGGGGATGAATGGGAAGAACAGTACGAATTCGACAGCAATTCGGATTATGTCATCGACGATCTCTTTCCCAGCGGCATCCTGACCACTGAAACAGGCCGTTCACAAAACTGGCGGCTCAAAGCCGATTATACAAAACCCTTCCCGAACAAGACCTCCCTCGAAGCAGGTTATCAGTTCAGGCTTGAGTCCGACCCCGAGGATTACATCTACAGTGAATATGATTATGATTCAGATCAATGGATCCCGAGCGATCTTTACAGCACGGAGATGGATTTCACCGAGCAGATCCACTCCATCTACGGAACCTGGTCAGGAGAACTGAAAAGTTTCGGCTTCCAGTTAGGTCTGCGGGGAGAATACAATTACCGCGACATCTACTCGTCAGGAAGTGACAAGACTTTCCTGATCGATCGTTTTGATTTGTTCCCTACCGTCCACATTTCAAAAAAATTCACCGATAAGCACCAGTTACTGGCAAGTTACAGCCGTCGTGTCGATCGTCCCCGTGGCTGGGATCTTGAGCCAACCATCACCTACATGGACCCGTATAACATCCGGGTAGGAAATCCCTCACTGGAGCCCGAATTCATCGACTCATACGACCTGAGCTATCAGTACCGCTTCCGTAAATCATTTCTCTCTCTGGAGGGCTACTACCGGATAACTAAAAACAAGATCAGCCGTATCAGAACGCTCCTCGATGATGGCATCATCCAGCACACTTCGGTCAATATGGACAGGGACCATGCTGCCGGCACCGAATTAATGGCCAACCTGGAACTGACGGACTGGTTCCTGATCAATACCAGCCTGAACGTTTATTATTACCGCCTGCAGGGAAACGTGGAAGGAGAAGATACGGATGATGAGACGGTCAGCTGGGATACGCGTCTCAACACCACCTTTAAGCTGCCGGCTGACATACGGTTACAGCTGACCGCAAATTACCGGGGGCCGACCATTACGGCTCAGGGAAGCAGGGAAGGTTTTTTCATGACCAGCCTGGCGGTCAGGAAAGATCTCTTCCAGCGAAAACTTTCTGTTACCCTTTCAGGGAGGGATTTGCTGAAAACGGCAAAACGTGAATCAGTTTCCGAAGGTGAAGGATTCTACTCCTATGACAAGTTCGCACGTGAAGCACCGGTCTTCAGCCTGACCCTAAGCTATAAGATCAATAATTACAAGCAGAAGCAACAGCGCAACAGTAACGGCGAAGAGATGGAGATAGAAACCGGCGGGTATGAGTACTAGTCGAAATTTTAACTACCTTCGCCTGCGACAGTTGCCTCCCAATGAAAGACCTTACCTCTGGTAACGAATCCCGGCTCATCTTCAATTTTGCCATCCCGATGCTGATGGGAAATGTCTTTCACCAGCTCTACAACATTGTCGACAGTGTGATCGTGGGAAGGTTCATTGGCACGGAAGCCCTGGCCGCCGTCGGTTCTTCATTCCCCATCGTCTTCACACTCATTTCACTCATCATCGGAATCGGCACCGGGGGCACCATTGTCATCGCACAGTACTTTGGGGCCAGAGATATCCAAAATGTCAAGAGGACCATTGATACACTCTACATTTTCATCTTTTTCGCATCGATCCTGATAACTATCATTGGATTACTGGCCAGTGAGGCGATCTTCCACCTGATCAAGCTTCCCCCGGAAGTCATCCCGCTGGCAAAGCTTTATCTGAACATCTTTTTTGCCGGCATCATCTTCTCCTTTGGTTTCAGTGCGACAACCGCCATTCTGGGAGGGCTGGGCGACTCCAAAACCCCCCTGTATTTTCTGATCATCTCAACCATCCTGAACATCCTCCTCGACCTGCTGCTGGTGGTGGGGTTCAAATGGGGTATCGCAGGCGCAGCCTGGGCCACGGTCATATCCCAGGCGACTGCATTTTTCATGGCGGTCATTTACCTCAACCGCAGGCACGAGATCATCAACCTTTCGTTCAGGAAAATGTACTTCGACAGGGGTATTTTCCGAAAAAGCCTTCGGATTGGCTTTCCGGTCGGGTTCCAGCAAGCCTTCGTTGCCCTCAGTTTTCTGGCCATGTTCTGGATCGTGAATCCGTTTGGTGCAAAGGTAAGCGCAGCTTATAGCATCGGCATGCGGATCGACTCATTTGCCGCGATGCCGGCAATGGCTTTTGCTGCAGCCCTTGCCACATTCGCGGGACAGAATCTGGGTGCCAGCAAAACCGAACGGGTGCGCACCGGATTCTATGCCACTCTTCGGATGATCTTCCTTATTTCGGTTTTGATGACCCTGATCGCCGTCCTGTTCAGACACGGACTGATGACTCTTTTCACCCGCGATGAGGATGTCATACGCACAGGGTCGGATTATCTGGTGATCGTAAGTTCCTTTTATGTTGTCTTTTCCGCCATGATCGTCATCGGAGGTGTCATGCGCGGATCAGGCGACACCCTGATCCCGATGTTCACAACCTTATTCGTCCTGTGGGTGGTCAGGATACCGGCTTCCTACTGGTTGAGCCGGCATTTTGATGTAAACGGCATATGGTGGGGGATCCCGATTGCCTGGTGCCTGGGTCTTTTTCTGCAGTACGGTTACTTTCTCACCGGCAGATGGAAGAAAAAAGTCATTGTGAAATATCAAGCAGAGCCCTAGAAAATCACCGACACGAAATGCTTGTGCAATTCATTCCACAAATTCGTACAGGTATTCCATCCTGTAATACTGGCTCATTCGCCTCCCCTGCCCGTCAATGAAGACTTTGTTTTCCAGGACCCGGCCTTCCCCGTCATAGGTCCGTTCAATTTTGCTGATTACCCGGCCTTCCCGGTCATACTCCTCCTGCAGGGTCACATTGCCAAGTTGATCATATTCAAATTGATACACCGAGCTCCCCCGTTCATGCTCTTCAGTCGTCCGGGATACTCTGCCCTTCTCATCGTATTCATACCCGATGCGTTCAACAAGCCTCCCGTTGACATACCGGGCAGAACGGATCCGTAAACCCTGATCATCCACTTCATCCACCAGCCGTATCCGCTGATCGTTTTCCCTGATCCATTCGGTCTGTTCGACGGGATACCCGCTTTCAGTGAACACAACCCTTCTCTCTGACAGCAGTTGGTTTTCACCATCCAGTTCCTTTTCCGCAACCAGCCTGGAATCAATGTACTCAAACACCGTTCTGGACTCAAGAAATCCATCATCATCGTTGAGGGTCTTTTCGACAAGCTGACCTTGTTCATTGTAGTGATAAGAAATGGTATCCAATGAGCCATCCAGATAATGCCTGAATTCCTTTGCCAGCTTTCGGTCAGCCTGCCACTCAAACGTACGGCGGTCGGTGAGGTCCTCCCCCGAATAATAGGCCTCCTCCGCCAAATCACCCTGAGGATTGTATATTCGGACATACCTCGACTCGGTAGCACCGTCCTTCAGGTAGGTCACATCCTCAAGTGCATTGCCTTGCTGATCGAAAACGGTTCGGGTATGAGGATAGGTTTCGACATGCAGTTCGTCGGCCTGAAAGCCATCCATGCCGTAATGGTGCATCATCACGGTCAGGGATTTGATCCATTTCGTCATTGGAATTGAGATTTTATGAGACGATTTGAAAATGATTGGCTAAATTTACGGCAAAATTACGACAGGAACATTAAGCTTAACCAGAAGCCCTCGTTTTTGAAAAAAGTCATTGGACTAATTCGCACATCATTAAACCAGCTTCCATATGAAACATTTATCTTTTATCACAATCCCATTCAGTATGATCCTGGCAATGAGTTGTTCGCAAAAACAAAAGATCCAATACCCTCCGACGGGAAAAACGGAGGTGGTGGATGAGTATTTCGGAGTGAAGGTTCCGGATCCCTACCGGTGGCTTGAGAACGATACTTCCATTGAAACGGAAGCCTGGGTCGCCGCCCAGAATGAAGTGACGTTCGCTTATCTTCAAAACATACCCTTCCGGGACTCGATCAACAGCCGGATCACAAAACTCTGGAATTACCCGAAATATGGTGTTCCGTTTAAGAAGGGCAACTATTATTTTTTCTCTAAAAATGACGGGCTTCAGAACCAGAGTGTTCTTTATATCCAGGATGGCCTGGAAGGCGAACCCAGGGTTTTGCTGGATCCCAACACCCTTTCAGCCGACGGGACCATTGCCCTTGCCGGCTTCAGTGTTTCAAAGGATGCCCGTTTTGCAGCTTATGCAACTGCTGAAGCCGGTTCCGACTGGAACAAGATTTACGTTATGGATATTCAAACCGGTCAACGGCTTCCGGAAGAACTTCTGTGGGTGAAATTTTCAGGCATGGCCTGGAAAGACGAAGGATTTTACTACAGCCGCTTCGAAAAGCCGGCGGAAGGCACTGAGCTGTCGTCACAAAACAAGAACCACAAGGTATATTACCACAAGGCGGGCACCGGTCAGTCTCAGGATGCGCTGGTCTTTGAAAATCCGGATTTCCCCATGAGGAATTATTCCTGCCATACTTCGGAGGACGAGCGTTATTTGTTTCTGTATGAATCCGAATCCACTTATGGCAATGCCCTCAGCTACAAGGACCTGGCAAAAAAGGATTCCCCGTTCATCCCGCTGGTGGAAGGTTTTGAGCATGAATACGGAGTGATCGATAACCTCGGTGATGCCTTTCTGATTCTGACCGATGAAAATGCCCCAAGAAAGAAACTTGTCAGGGTTCACCCGGAGGGAGCCGGCACTGCTTCGTGGAATGACCTGATCCCGGAAAAGGAAGAGGTACTTCAAGGGGCCTCGCTCATCGGGGGAAAGATCTTCGCCGAATACATGAAAGATGCGTGCAGCAAGGTTTACATTCATGACTACAACGGACTTTTACTGGGAGAAGTTCATCTTCCGGGCATCGGTACCCTGGGAGGGTTTTCCGGGACCAAGGATGACCCGGTTGCCTTCTATCTTTTCACATCCTTCACATTCCCGACAACCATTTATAAATATGACGTCGGCGATAACCGTTCAACGGTATATAAATCCTCTGACATTGACTTTGATCCGGATGACTACGTTGTGAAACAGGAATTTTATCAAAGCAAGGATGGCACAAAAATACCGATGTTCATTGTCCACAGGAAAGACCTGAGGCTGGATGGCAGCAATCCTGCCTTGCTCTACGGTTATGGGGGATTCAGTATCAGCATGACTCCGTCGTTCAGCATCAGCAGGCTGATTTACCTGGAAAACGGATTTGTCTATGCGGTGCCCAACATTCGGGGCGGAGGGGAGTACGGGGAAGAATGGCACACCGCCGGCACCCTGTTCAACAAACAGAATGTGTTCGATGACTTCATTGCGGCTGCGGAGTACCTGATAAAACAGGGTTATACGAACCGCGACAGGCTGGCCATTTCCGGGGGATCCAACGGAGGGCTTTTGGTGGGCGCCTGCATGACCCAGCGGCCCGATCTTTTCAAAGTAGCGTTACCTGCAGTCGGGGTGCTCGATATGCTGAGGTATCATAAGTTCACCATCGGGCACTTCTGGGCAGTGGATTACGGAACCAGCGAGGATGATTCGGTGATGTTTGCCTATCTGCTGAAATACTCGCCGCTGCATGCGCTGAAACCCGGAGTTGAATATCCGGCCACCCTGATCACCACTGCCGATCACGATGACCGCGTTGTGCCAGCACATTCCTTCAAATTTGCCGCCGCACTGCAGGAAAACCACAGCGGAGAGAATCCTGTCCTGATCCGGATCGAGACCCGCGCCGGACACGGCGGCGGAAAACCAACGGCGAAAGTGATCGAAGAAGCGGCGGATGTCGCCGCGTTCGTGTTCCATAACCTCGGAAAAAATGAAATTCAATATCGGTGATCGGGTAAGGTTTCTCAATGAAAAGGGTGGCGGCGTGGTGAGCAAGATCCTGAGCAGTTCCATGGTGAATGTCGCCATTGAAGATGGTTTTGAGATCCCGACACGAATCAGTGAGCTTATCCCGATGGATGACATCTCTGATTACTACGATCATCCGAAACCCGTCGAATTAAAAGCAACACCCGCCGGTCATCCCGAACCTGAATTTGAGCATAAGATCACACCCCTGATCCGGTTTGCTTCCAAAAATCAATACCCCAACGGCATCTACCTGGCCTTCATCCCGCAGGATCAGAAGTGGCTGATGACGGGACCCATCGATATCCAGATCATCAATTTTACCGCTTATGATGTGTTGATAAGCTTCTTTGTCAGAGATGCAGCCGGTTACACGGGTGTTGATTATGACGTGATCCCTGCCGATTCAAGGCTCCAGCTGGAAACCTTTGAGCGGGAGGAGATCGAGAAATGGTGCCAGGGTGTGGTTCAGCTGCTGTTCCACCGGGATAAGGATTCCAAACTGCTTATGCCCGTCAGCAGTGCCTACAGGATCAAACCCATGAAATTTTACAAGGACGTTCATTACCAGTCCTCAAATCTCCTTCAGGAAAAAGCCCTGATCTACAGGATCCATGAGCTGAAAGGATCTTTGGACATTGCATCACAGGAAGCACGGGAGAAATACGGCGAACCACAACCTGAGCCAGCCAAGGCAGAACCGGTGAGACCACAGATCCTGATCGACCGGCACCGCATTGGCCCGCGCATGGCGGAGGTCGACCTCCATATTTCTTCTCTTGCGGATGATTATTCCAGCCTGAAGAACCATGAGATCCTTTCTGTACAAACGCGTTACTTTTCCAGCTGCCTGAACAGCGCCCTGGAGCATCATTATTACCGGGTTTATTTTATCCACGGGATCGGCAATGGCACGCTGAAGAACGCCCTTCTGGAAATGCTGAAAGAGTTCGGCGGACTTGAATTCAGGGATGCTCCCTTTGAGCATTACGGAGCCGGCGCCATTGAAGTAACCATACCGGATAATCTATAAATGGACAGCTGACGATTGACATCGGAGTCAGGCCAGCACTCTTAGAAAAAAAATACGTATCTTTGCAAAAATTCTTGTGAACGTACCTTGACAGCCGTTCGCTCTATCGCTGCCGGTCAAGTGCCTGCAGAGGAAAGTCCGGACAACACAGAGCACCATACTACCCAACAGGTAGGGAGGTTCTGGCCTCGGTCAGGGCCTTACAGAAAGTGCCACAGAAAACAACCGCCCTGGATTCGTTCAGGGTAAGGGTGAAAACGCGAGGTAAGAGCTCACGATCCCGAATGGTGACATTCGGGAGGGGTAAACCTTATGGGTTGCAAGGCCAAATAGGTCCCGGAAATCCCTGACGAAGGTCAGGGACCAGGGTTGCTCGCCCTAAATACCGGCTCTGCCGGTAAACCGGGATGGGTAGGCTGCTTGAGGCGGATAGTGATATCCGTCCCAGATAAATGATAGGGAGATCCCTGCCTGGCAGGGACGAACAGAATCCGGCTTACAGAACGGCTGTCTTTTTATTCAAAACCACCGCATACTAAGTCCCCGCCCGTGCCGTTATCCTTATTTGTTAAATGCTTCCTGTTCATAAGTAATAAACGCGCCGGACTTCCATCGGACAGATTAATGCTAATTTTATCAGGTAAACCGCTCAGGTCAGTCATGAAGAAACCCTTCCTGCGAATAACAGCATGGACGTTCCTGGTTTTATTTGCCTGGTCATCCTTATCAGCGCAGCGCACTGCGCAATACGATGACCCGCAGGCCAGTCTCAACCTGGCAATGGACCTGTTCAACAAGGAGAAATACGTTGCTGCACAGGAGGTATTCCGAAAAGTCAGCGCCACCATCAACGATCCTCATTCCGTCACCAGGATCCAGGCCGCATATTTTCACGCGCTCTGTGCCTATGAACTTCATCATAAGGATGCAACCGATCTTTACCTGGATTTCATCCGGATGTACCCTGAAAATACCATGGCCCGGCTGGCCCAGTTTCAACTCGCAAAACTGCATTACAGAAACAAAGAATACAGGCCCGCACTGGACGCATTCAAAAAGACCGATCTCAGGCAGTTGAACCGGGAGGAACAGAATGAGTACTATTTCAAAACAGGTTATTGCTACCTGAAAGGCAATAACCTGCCCCTGGCCGAACAGTCGTTCGCAAAGATCCTGAACGTGGAGTCAAGGTATCAGGGTCCGGCGAACTACTACTACGCCCACATCGCTTACCAGAAAAATGACCTGGAGAAAGCCCTGGAAGGATTTGAACGGCTCACGGAAGATGAAACGTTTAAGGACATCGTGCCCCTTTATATCCTGCAAATAAAATTCAAGCAGCACAATTACAGTGAAGTGATCGAGCTGGGTAACCAGTTATCCGGCCTGATGGATGATAAAAAAAACAAAGATATTGTCAGGATGGTGGGTGAAGCCTATTTTCAAACCGGGCGTTATGAGGATGCCATTCCCCTGCTGGAGATATACAGCAAGTCTTCCGGCACCCGCCTGACGGAACAGGACTGGTACCAGCTGGGATACGCTTATCATAAGGTAGGCAACTATTTACAGGCGATCCAGGCATTCCAGAAAACCACCGGCAAACAGGATTCGTTATCCCAGAATGCTTTTTATCACCTGGGCGACTGTTATGTTAAAACCGATCAGAAGCAGTTCGGCTTAAATGCTTTTCTTTCCGCCTACAAAATGGATTTCAACAAGGCCATCCGGGAAGATGCCCTCTTCAACTATGCCAAACTGGCCTACGATCTCTCCTTCGATCCTTACAACGAAGCCATAAGAGCCCTGAGACAGTATATTACCGATTACCCCGGTTCCAGCCGCATCGATGAGGCCAATCGCTATCTGATCAACCTCTACATGTCGACAAGCAATTACCAGGAAGCTTTGGAGACGATCGATAAAATCCGTTACAAGGACGAACAGACCAGGCAGGCCTATCAAAAAGCAGCCTATTACCGTGGGATTGAGCTCTTCAACAACCGGGATTATGCGGGGGCTATCACCCTGTTCAAAAAATCCCTGGAAATGACATCCGATAAAGCTATCCAGGCTGAAAATCATTACTGGATGGCTGAATCCTATTACCGGACAGGCTCCTATGATTTTGCCATCGAACATTACAAAGCCTTTCTCTCCCGTCACGCTGGAACGCATACTCCTGTTTATCAACTGACTACCTATAACCTGGCCTATGCGTATTACAATAAGAAAAATTACACACAGGCTATCAGCCATTTTAAAAAATTCATCTCCGATGGCTACCCTGATCATCAGTACATTCAGGATGCCTTCCTGCGGCTGGGCGATTGCAGCTTTGTGCATAAGTCGTATGATGAGGCAATCCAGTATTATGACCAGGCCCTGCAGACGAAAACTTCCAACAGTGATTACGCCCTGCTTCAAAAGGCGATGGCTGCCGGGGGAAAGGGTGATTTTGAGCAAAAGGCAAGGCTGCTCAAAGAGTATCTGAACACATACCCGCGTTCCACCTATACCGAAGAAGTACTTTATGAGCTGGGCATCACGTGTACGTTACTGAACAGGGACGATGAAGCGCTGGGATATTTCAAAAAGATCCCCCTCGACTATCCTACCGGGAAATACATCAAAAAGTCATTGCTGAAAAGCGGATTGATCTACTATACAAACAGCAGTAATGACCTGGCGATCACCACTCTGAAAAAGGTCATATCCGATTATCCCGGCTCGGAGGAATCGAGGGAAGCCCTGGAGATCATCCGTAATATCTATGTGGATCTGAACAGGGTGAATGAATACCTGGGCTATGCCCAAACCCTTCCATTCGCCGACATATCGGTGTCGTCACAGGATTCGCTGAGCTACTTCACGGCAGAAGACCGTTACAGAAAAGGAGATTGCGCAGCGGCTGTCAGGGGATTCACTGACTACATCGATAACTTTCCCAGGGGATCCTTTGTTACGCAGGCCCATTTTTACAGATCCGAATGTCAGCTCAGGAACAGGGAAGCGGAAGTTGCATTGAAAGGCTATAACTACGTTCTGCAGCAACCTCCCACCCAGTTCACCGAGAATGCCCTGAGCCGTGCGGCTGCCATCTCTTACGAAATGGGGGATATCAACAACGCCCTGGAATTATATCAGGACCTGGAAGAGGCGTCCGGTACAAAAAAAGTCTATCTGGAAGCCCTGACCGGGCAGATGCGCTGTCACTTCCGGCTGGAGAACTTCGGAAAAGCCATCCCTGCAGCCGAAAAAGTACTGGCTTCAGAAACCACCCAACCTGAGCTGGAAGCTGAGGCAAACTTCATCCTGGGAAAATCAGCGCTTGCCACCGGTGAAACCGACCTTGCCCTGAAAGCTTTCAAACGGACCTGCGATCTGGTACAGGATGAACGCGCTGCAGAATCCCAGTATTCGATCGCCTGGATCACCTGCGAAAGAAAAGCATTTCAGGAAGCCGAAAAGGCCACCTTCGAACTGATCAACCGGTATCCGTCGTTCGACTACTGGATTGCAAAAGGGTTCATCCTTCTTTCCGATATCTACGTGGGAACGGGCAATACATTCCAGGCTAAACAGACGCTGCAGAGCATCATTGATAACTATCCAGGGGAAGATCTCCGGAAAGAGGCGGTCAGCAAACTGAACAGGATCGTCACCCAGGAGAAAGCGACGCAGAACCAGGCTGTCCAACAGGATGATCCGGATCAGGACGGGTTATGACCAATCAGGTGTGCAAGTGAAGATGAAAAAGACCGTAAAACATATCGACCAAAGTAAACGATTCACGATCCTGAGGATCGCTGCCTGGGTCGTGGTAAGCCTGCAGGCCGCCCTGTTGCCTGTATCTGCTCAGCAGGAGATCCCCTATACCGAGGAGATCACGGTCATTTCTCCTTATAAGCCCACGATTACTGAATCGTTCAAAATAAGTCAGAACCCGCGCATCGAAACGCAGAACCTCCAAAAGCCAGAACTTAGCTATTCCATTCAGGAGCATCTGATCCAAACCACGTTTGACCCTCAGCCCATCAAACCTGTGGCCATTGTCGGTGAACCGATTGATAAACTCTACCGGAATTTTATCCGGGGAGGATTTGGTAATTATAGGACACCCTATCTGGAATTTTTTGCGGGAAGCCTTCGCTCTAAAGAGTTTGCATTTGGAGTGCACCTGCGTCACCTTTCATCGGGTGAGATGAAAGATCATCCCTCAAGCAGCCAGAGTGATAATACAATGGACGTCTGGGGGAAAAAATTTTTGAAAAAACACACACTGTCAGGAAACCTGCTGTACGACCGTACGATGGTGCATTATTACGGCTATGATGATTCCCTTGCAGAAGCGTATGACGTTTCCAAAGAAAAGCTCCGGCAAACCTACAACCTGATCGGGATGCAGGCCACACTGGAAAGCAGTCATCGCGGGGATAAGATCAACACCGGAGCAGGTTTTGGTTATGCCTATCTCTTTAACCGGGATCAAACTAAAGAGCATCACGGGAACCTGCAGCTGAACCTGGATAAAAATCTCAGCCTGATGAAGTTCACCAGTGAGGAGAAACTGACCGTGAAGGTTCGTGCCGATGTCTTTGGGAATGCCGATTCCCTTGTCCAGTCAACCAGTGCGTTGATAGGACTTGAGCCTGTGCTGGATGTGTTCATGGATGAATACAGTTTCAGGATTGGGTTCAATGCATCAGTTGGCATCGATTCCCTATCAAAAATTCATTTTTACCCGCTTGTTGAAGTGGCTGTGGCCATCCTGCCCGGTTCCCTGAAAGCATACCTGGGTTTGAAAGGGGGAATTGAAAGAATGAACTTCAGAAAACTCAGCGATGCAAATCCATTCCTGAATGCTACTCCGCAGATGAGGTTCACCAGCGAAAGGTATCATCTTTATGGCGGGATCAATTCACGGATTGGAAAATTTGTCGACTGGATGGTTCAGGTTTCCGGTTCCGGATGCCGGAACCTGGCTTTTTTCGTCAATGACACCTCCACACAAAGAAATAAAGACCTTGAGAATCAATTTGCGGTCATTTATGATGACGGGTCAGTCATCCACGGAAAAACCGAGATCACCTTCCGGAAAACAGAACGGCTAGGGTTTTCATTGATGGCCAATTATTATAAGTACTCCCTGGACCACGAAGCCGAAGCGTGGCATAAGCCAGCCTATGATTTGCTGCTTTCCGGCAAGTATAACCTTCAGGACAAGTTCCTGCTGACGGCAAGTTTCATCTACAACGGAAAAACCTTTGCCAAAACCTGGCAAGACGGCCTGCCGGCACCGAAAGAACTGAAGGGTTACCTGGATGTGAACCTGGGGCTGGAATACCGTTACAACAAGAATTTATCAGGCTTCATCCAGCTCAATAACCTGACCAACCAGACCTATTATCGATGGAATAACTATGCCAGTCAGAAACTGAATGGCCTTATTGGCGTAACGTACGCATTCTGAGTATATTAACAGCGCCAGGATCGGTGAAAAATTGTTAATAAAAACCTCACTTTTGATCGTCTTCCCGGGTAATTCCTATTGAAAATATTCTTACCTTCGCATATGGTTCGATTGTTGACTAAGTAATTGATTATGACCGACGAAGAAAAAAATTTCCAGGCAAGCGAGAACTATACAGCGGATAATATCCAGGTACTGGAAGGATTGGAGGCCGTGCGGAAAAGGCCTGCCATGTATATTGGGGATGTCAGCGATAAAGGCCTTCACCATCTGGTGAATGAAGTCATCGATAACTCCATTGATGAAGCCCTGGCAGGTTACTGCGACAGGATCGATCTGTTCATCAACGAAGATAACTCCATTACGGTAGCCGACAATGGCCGTGGCATACCCACCGGCATCCACGAAAAAGAAAAGCGTTCCGCCCTGGAAGTGGTGATGACGGTCCTGCACGCAGGCGGAAAGTTCGACAAGGGTTCGTATAAAGTTTCCGGTGGACTGCACGGAGTGGGTGTATCCTGTGTGAACGCGCTTTCCTCCTGGCTCAGCGTCAAAGTGAGCCGGGAAGGGAAAATCTGGCAGCAGGAGTACCATTGCGGCAAACCGGCGTACCCGGTGAAGATCATTGGAGAGACCCACAAAACGGGTACAGAAGTCAGCTTTAAACCCGACTATTCCATCTTCATCGTCGAAGAGTTCAGTTATGAGGTCCTGGCTTCCCGCCTTCGGGAACTGGCATTTCTGAACAAAGGGATCACGCTGACCATCACCGATTACCGTGAAAAGGACGAAAACGGGCACTTCATTTCTGAATCCTTTTACTCGGAGAACGGGTTGAAGGATTTCATTCAGTATCTGGATGCCAACCGTGAGAAATTGATGGAGGCTCCCATTTACATGGAGGGAGAAAAAAATGACATCCCGGTGGAGATTGCCATGCTCTATAATACCTCCTTTTCAGAGAATATCCACGCCTACGTCAATAACATCAACACCCACGAGGGCGGAACCCACCTGGCAGGTTTCCGAAGGGCACTTACACGCACCCTGAAAGGCTATGCTGAAAAGTCAGGGATGCTCTCCAAGCTGAAGTTCGACATCAGTGGAGATGATTTCCGTGAAGGCCTCACGGCCATTATTTCCGTGAAGGTAATGGAGCCCCAGTTCGAGGGCCAGACCAAAACCAAACTGGGCAACTCGGAGGTGATGGGCGCTGTGGACCAGCTGGTCAGTGAGTTGCTCAGCTATTACCTGGAGGAGAATCCCAAGGAAGCCCGCACCATTGTCAATAAGGTCATTTTGGCTGCCACGGCGCGGCACGCAGCACGAAAAGCCCGTGAACTGGTCCAGCGCAAAAGTGTTCTCTCCGGTTCAGGCCTGCCCGGCAAACTGGCCGACTGCAGCGAGAGAGACCCTGTTCAGTGCGAAATATACCTGGTGGAGGGTGACTCGGCGGGTGGTACGGCCAAACAGGGCCGCGACCGCAGGTTCCAGGCAATCCTGCCCCTGAGGGGAAAGATCCTGAACGTGGAAAAAGCCATGCAGCATAAGATCTTTGACAGCGAAGAGATCAAAAATATCTTCACCGCTCTCGGAATTTCCATCGGAACGGAAGAAGACAGCAAAGCGCTGAACCTGGACAAGCTGCGCTACCATAAGATCATCATCATGACCGATGCCGATGTCGACGGAAGCCATATCGCCACCCTGATCCTGACCTTCTTCTTCAGGTATATGAAAGAGCTCATCGAAAACGGACACGTCTACATTGCCACTCCCCCGCTCTACCTGATCAAAAAAGGCAAAGAGGAACGTTATTGCTGGACCGAGGAAGAACGTGAACGGATCACCCTTGAACTTTCACCCAACGGGAAAGACTCCGGCGTCCACCTGCAGCGGTATAAAGGCCTGGGCGAAATGAACGCCGAACAGCTCTGGAAAACGACCATGGACCCCGCTTACCGTACCCTGCGACAGGTTACGATCGAAAACGGAACGGAAGCCGACCGGATATTCTCCATGCTGATGGGCGATGAAGTACCCCCCCGCCGTGAATTCATCGAGAAAAACGCACGCTACGCCAACATCGACGCCTGATACTCCTACCCGAGAAAAATCCGGTTCAAAAACGCATTGAAAGGTACCATTGCCTTGAATTTCTGAACGATCGCTCCCAGCAGTGCCTGACTGCTGAGCTCCTCCTCCGTCAGCGTATGCCAGACCGTATAGCTTTTGTGCCTGAGTAAATCCATATCCTTGAAATCAGCAGGATAATCCTTGGGCGGTTTCTTCAGCTTATCTTCCATATCGTGCACCCCGCCGTAAATCCTCCTGAAGTCCGGCTCACTCATGATCTGCTTCAATTCCTCCGAATTGAAGTAAACCTCCTGCCTTATTGCTTTTAAAATCTCCGGCGATGGCATGTAGATCCCTCCTCCCAGAAAACTTTCTTCGGGGGAAAGATGAAAATAATACCCCGCTTTGAGGCTCTTTCGCCCATTTTCCGCTATAAAGGCGCCGAAATTCGTTTTGTAGGGGGCTTTGTCCTTCGAAAAACGGACATCCCTGTAAATCCGGAACATACAATCCTTCGCCGCCACCAGCCCGATGCCTGGATCAACCTTATGGACTTCCGGAATCAACTCGTTCAGAAACGATTCAAAATCGCTTCGCAGCTGATCAAAACGGGATTTGTTCTGCCCAAACCATTCCCTGGTGTTGTTCTGCTGTAATTCCTGAAGAAACTCCAAGATCTTGCCTGTATTCATTCCTTTCAAATTTGAACGGCATAAAAGTATGAAAAAAAGAAAACTTTTCCCTGCCGGCAGGGTCACAAAATCGGCTTAATCGTATTAACAGGTATAAAGAATGCTCTAACCGATGAAACGATACGGAACCTGGTTGATCCTCATAGCCTTTGTGGTGCAATCCACCCTGGAATCTGCTGCAATTGGGCTGAAACCTGCCGGAGGCCGGTCAGCCGCCATGGCTCAGGCTTCGGTCGCACTTTTTGATCCGTGGGCCATCATCAATAACCAGGCGGGCACGGTTTCCTGTACCACCCTGGTGTTTGGCATGTATGCCGAAAACCGTTTCCTGCTGAACGAACTGGGCTACCAGGCCGGCTTTATTCTCATTCCGGCCAAACCGGGTGTGGCAGGGCTGTCCTTCACCCGTTTCGGCCACAATGCCTATAATGAAAACAGGGCAGGTCTTTCTTTCGCCCGAAGTTTCGGACAGCATTTCCATGCAGGTCTGCAGCTTGACTATTCCTATGTTTTCTTCAAGGAAAAAAGTTATCGCCGGAGCCAGCTCAGTTTCGAGGCAGGGATCATTACCCGCATCACACGCGACCTCTTCCTGGCCGTCCACGTGGTGGATCCTGTAACATGGATGGCTGGGGAAAACGGGGGATTCATGACAGAAAATGCCCTGATTCAAATGGGATTGGGTTATCACTTATCCGATAAGATCATTCTTGCAGTTCAGGCTGAGAAAGATCCGGTTGCCGATATCCAATTCATGGCAGGATTCGAATATGAATTATCCCCTTCCATCACCTTCCGGTCAGGTGTGATGGCCCATCCGGTCCAGGTGTGCTTTGGTACAGGCATACACTGGAACCGAGTGTATATGGACCTTTCGGCCGCGATGCACCAGCAACTTGGCTGGTATCCACAGGTTTCCATCCATTACGTGTCCCGTTAACCCTACCCGGAAATGAGACGCCGACGGTTCACCCTTTGCATAGGACTTCTGCTGCTGCCCGGCATCCTGTCGTCACAGACCGCCGATTCGCTGACAGATGGGCTCGCTGCCGACCAGGAATACATCGTCGAGGAACTTTCGGGTAATTATGATGAGAATGTGGATGCCAGCGATATTCTTTACGCGGAAAATAACTCCGGCAACAAACGGATCAACCTGAACAACGCCGATCCGTTCATGCTGGCAGATCATCTTCAGCTGACGCCCGACCAGATCCGGTACCTGGAAGATTATATCCGTAAATACGGTCCTTTGCTGACCATATATGAACTGAAGGCCATCCAGGGATTTGATGACAGGACACTTGAACGGATCCTGCCCCTGATCCGTACCATACCGGTGGAGAAGAGAGCTTCCCTGAACCCTCTCCTCCTGTTGAAACAAACCCGGGGAACCCTTCTTTTAAGATATGGCCGTGTACTGGAAAGGCAAAAGGGCTTCATTCATACGAATGATACGACAGACCGCCAGGAGAACTACCTGGGTGACCCCTCCAGGGTACTGATCCGGTTCACTGCAAGGGCAGGCAGTTTGATCCAACTGGGATTTGTGGCTGAAAAAGATGCAGGTGAGCAACTGTTAAGGAGTTCCCAGAAGCAGGGATTTGATCACCAGGCGGGCTACCTGATGATCACACCCCAAAAAGTAGTGCAATCCGTCATCATCGGTGATTATCAGGTGGGGTTCGGGCAGGGGCTTACCCTGAACAGTTCGGGTATGATGACCTCATCGCGGGGATTGTACCAGCCCTATAAATTTACGAATCCTGCACGCCCGCATACTTCTTCCAATGAATCCAGCGGCCTGAGGGGAATGGCTGCCACTTTCAGAATGGGTAAGATAGGCTGGGTGGTCTTTGTTTCCCATAAAAAACTGGATGCCCGCCTGAACGAGAGTGACACGCTTGACCCGACTGAGGGAACAGGGAGTCTGGTCACAACCGGCTACCACCGCACCCTGAGTGAGATCAGCAACAAGAACCAGGTGCAGAATCTCCTTTACGGAGGACATCTATCGTTCAGAAATCATTTCATCCAGCTGGGAGCAACGGGATTCCGGAACAGCTTCCATCCGGCTTTCACCCCCCGGACCACACCTTACAAACGATTTGCGGATCCGGGAGAAAAGATGACCCTGCTGGGCCTGGATTTTCGCCTGTTGCTTCCCCACGTGATGATCTTTGGTGAAGTTACCTGGAGAACAGGACATCCGCCCGGGATGATCACCGGGATGCTCTGGTATGCACACCCCCGGTTCAAACATACCCTCGTGTACGGTCACTATCCTGCACGGTTTTACAATCCCCTTTCATCAGCCTTTGGCAAACATCAACCCAGCAACAATGAGCGAAACCTTTCATGGTCGCTTGAAGTATTGGTTTCCAAAACACTGACATGCACGGCGGGTGCCAGCCTGATACGGTTTCCCTGGATCTCATACCGCCTAGATAAACCTTCAACCGCGGTAGAGTTTTATGTTTTATCCGGCTTCAGGCTGAACTCCAGAGCACAGTGCCAAGTGAGGTTCATCTGTAAAACCAGTGCACAGAATGTGACCGGTTCGTGTGCCCACATCAGACCTGCCCGGGAACTCAATTCCTTTCTCATTTCAGCAGGATTCAACTACAGCGTAAGTTCTTCCCTTACATTCAAAAATCAGCTTTACATGAACCTTTCAGGGACAGGTATGGGAACCGGAAGACCTGGGTACCTGGTGGCCGCAGACCTTGATTACCGGCCAGTGAACCGACCTGTTGAGGTGGCCGTCCGCTATGCCGTTTTCGATGTCGGGAATTATGCTGACCGCATCTACGCTTACGAAAGGGATGTTTTATATGCCTTTTCAGCTCCGGCGTATTACGCCGCCGGGACAAAAACATATTTAATTATTCATTATATGTTAAAAGGGTGGCTGGATGTTTGGATCCGGTATTCCCGCACGATGTTCATTGATCAACCTTCGGTCGGTTCGGGCCTTGACGAAATCCTGGCCAGGCATAAAAGCGACCTTAAAATCCAGTTGAGGTACCGTTTTTAAGACGCTCTTATTTTTCTTCTTCGATTTTTTCAAGATTATCCAGACCATCAATTTTCATGGTCTTACCCAGCTTCGATATATAGGAAAGGTCAATATTTCCTGTCAGGCTCAGGGCAACTATTTCACCCGGCTCCCGTGCGATCATGAGCAATTCAGGGATCTTATTGCCTTCCTTCAGAATGTAGAAATTGATCATTTCATCCTTCTCCTGCACGGTCATCAATTCCGTATACTTTTGGATCGGATACACGGTGGTCAGCTCCTCATAAAAATTAATTCCCTGACAATCGCTTGATTGTGAATAGGTCAGAATTCTCAATCCGTCGAGCTGGCTGATCATACCCTGAAATTCCTTGAAATCCTTATCATTTTCGCCACCTTCAATGTCGCTGAAAAGCTGAAACATGTCTTTGGAGATGGATACCGTGGTAAAGCAATCTTGTCCGGCGTACTTCTTGAAAAGCTTATCCATCGGACTGTTCTGGGCAGTTAAAAGAACAGGGCTGCAGAGCAGTGAAATCAGTAAAATTCTAAATACCAGTGTTTTCATCGGTTAAATGTTTAAAGGTTATTGATTTTAAGTTGATCTTCATTGAATTTCGACAGTTTTTCGGTTTCCTGGATCCCTTCATCCATTTTACTTAACTTACCAACCGGGATGACATCCGCATTCAACCGGTCCAGTTCTCCCACGTCTTTGAGGTTCCGGTTCATCGTCAGCATTTTGCCGGCTTTCTGCAGGCCAAGATCCAGCTTGCCCAGATCTTTCGCCTGGTCAGTGCCCGCATTGAATTTTTCAGAAACGATCAGCAATGCCTTGATGGTTTCCTGATAAGCCTGCCGGGGATCATCAAATGTGTCATCGATCTTTTGTGAGAACAGTTTGAGGCCCGGCAATCGTTGAACAGGGACAAATAGGATGATGGCGAGAAGGACGGTGGCGGCGATCCCTGTGATGAGATACCAGCGGCTGGCAGAAAAAATTGGTTGGGCCGGTGTGGATTTCCCTCTGAACCTTGCTGACCATTGTTTCTCAAATCCGCGGTCGTTCAGCCGGCCGGATGCAACTGCCTGGCAGGCCTGAAACATCTCCGTGAAGGGCTTGTATTTGTCCGGAAGGTCCTTTTGAGAGAAAAAATCCCGCAGGGTCTTTTCCTCATCCAGCGATGTTTCACCTCCCAGGTAGTGTTCAAGCAGCCGGTCAATTTCGTTGAAATTCATATTGGTGTGCTTTTGCAAGTTGTTCCTTGATTTTTTTTCGTGCCCTTGACAGGTTCACCCTGATCACATTCAGGTTAAGACCGAGGATGGCGGCGATCTCATCAAAGTCGTACCCTTCAATGTCGCGCAGGTGTATGATCATTCGCTGCTGATCAGGCAGATGATTGATCAGGCAGTTGATGCGCTTCACCGTATCCCTGATCTCGGTGATGTCATAAGGAGTCACCGGATCGATCATTACGATCTCCGGAGCATCCGTCAGGATCCTTCCGTTGGCCCGCAGCCAGTCGATGCAGACATTCCGGGTCATGGTCATGGCATATGCCTCGATGCTTCTGACCTGGCGCAGATCTGTCTTTTGATCCCAGAGCCTGACAAGCACTTCCTGAACCATATCCCTTGCATCTTCCGTATCTTCCAGTATCCGGCATGCAAAACGATACAGCCTGTCTTTCAGGGGAAATACTTCGTCCTTGAATTGCTTTGGGGTCATACGGTAATAAGACGGGTTTAAGGGGAAAATATTACAGAGGCGGGGAAAATAATTCGTGCGGGGGATTCGTGGTCATTCGTGTTCATTCGTGGTCATTTGTGGTCATTCGTGGTCATTCGTGGTCATTCGTGGTCATTCGTGGTCATTCGTGGTTATTCGTGGTCATTCGTGGTCATTCGTGGTCATTCGTGGTCATTTGCTCGGCGCCTGCCGCGCCTCGCGTTATTTATGGTTATTCGTGGTTATTACTGCCGACCGGCTACCGGTTACCGGCCACTGGCTACTGGCTATCGGCTACCGGCCACTGCCGACTGGCTACCGCTGACCGACAATAAGCTCAACTAAACCTGTTTTGTCGATTGCGATTTTTTCTTATTTTTGCCAGCTGATCAAGATCAACTTTATTTTCCTCATTCACAAAAACTATCATTTATGTTAAAAGAACATCCCAGGGGGCTGGTTGTAGCCTTTTTCACCAACATGGGAGAGCGCTTCGGGTTTTACACCATGATGGCAATCCTTGTTCTGTTCCTGCAGGCTAAATATGGGCTTTCCGAATCACAGGCAGGCGAATATTATAGCTGGTTCTATTTCGGCATTTATGCACTGGCCCTTGTTGGTGGGATCCTTGCGGATGCCACCCGTAAATACAAGTTCGTGATCCTGATGGGCATACTTGTCATGTTCACAGGGTACATCATCATGTCATTCCCCGGAAATCCACTGGGTGTGACCATAACAGGCCTGTTCACCATTGCACTGGGCAACGGGTTGTTCAAGGGAAATCTCCAGGCGGTCGTCGGTCAGCTGTACGATAATCCAAAATACACAAAAGTCAGAGATTCGGCATTCATGATCTTTTACATGGGGATCAATATCGGGGCATTTTTTGCACCGTTTGTTGCCACAGGCGTCCGGAACTGGTTCCTCAGAACCCAGGGGTTCCTGCACGACGGCAGCCTGCCTGCCCTGTGTCACGCCCATCTGAATGGCACGCTTGAAGATCCTGTGACGTTCCAGACCCTTGCCGACAAGGTTTCCGGTACGGCGGTGGCTGATCTTGGCACCTTTGCGCACAGTTACCTTGATGCCTTTTCAAGAGGATACAACTACGCTTTTGGGATTGCTGCAGGGGCGATGGTCATTTCGCTGCTGGTGTACATCATTTTCAACAAATATTTACCCAAAAAGGAAAAGGTGCAGACTGTCAGCACTGAAACCAGCAGTGTCAAGCTGCGGAGCAATCTCATCGGCATCTTTCTGGCAGCAGGATTGATGATTGTGGTCACGGTCATTTTCCATTTTCTGCTGAACAACCTCGCTCTGGGGCTGGCCATCGGCCTGTTCATCGGCTTTGTTGCCCTGATCGTTCAGATTTCGACCCGGGAGGAGCGTCCCCGCATCGTATCGCTTCTTTTGGTGTTTGCCGTGGTCATTTTCTTCTGGATGTCGTTCCATCAGAACGGATTGACCCTGACCTTCTTCGCACGTGATTATACGGTCAAGGAGGTTGGACCCTTTACGAACATTTTCTTCAACCTGGAATCGATGCTCGCCTTCATCGGTGCTATTGCCGGTCTGATCCTGATCTTCAACAAAAAGAGCGTAAACCGGCTCATCGGTGGTATCATGTTCGTGGCCCTGGGAGCGCTGACCTACTATTTTGTAGCACGTGCCGACGCTTCGAATCCGATAGCCCCTGAGGTTTTCCAATCGTTCAACCCGCTCTTCATTGTATCACTTACTTTTCCTGTGATGGCCGTCTTCTCCTGGTTGCGACGAAAGGATCGTGAACCTTCCACACCCAAGAAAATAGGCATTGGAATGATCATCGCCTCCATTGGGTTCGTGGTGATCTTCCTGGCATCCCTGAATCTGGTGTCACCGCACGAGCTGCAGTATGCCAATGCAGCCGGAGAAATCAAATACAACCCCGTTCCCGACAGTTCGCGGGTCACACCTTACTGGCTGATTTCCAGCTATCTTATCCTCACCGTTGCGGAGCTGTTCCTCAGCCCGATGGGCTTATCCTTTGTATCGAAGGTTGCCCCATCGCGCTTTCAGGGTCTGATGCAGGGAGGATGGCTTCTGGCCACTGCCGTCGGGAACAAGCTCCTCTTCATCGGAAGTGACTTCTGGGGAAAACTGGACCTGTGGCAGCTTTGGACCATTTTCATCGTATGCTGTCTGCTGTCGGCCATATTCATCTTCTCGATCATGAAGCGACTCGAGAACGCGACAAGATAGAACAGACCATTCCTACGGATCATGCACTCAACACTCCGGGATTTGACCTATCCCTGGGGGCACCAGCGAAGGTTCAACTCCTTCACTGAACATCTGAAGAGACTTTTTGGCGGGCGCGTTCAGAAACTCAGCATCGATGCCGGTTTTACCTGTCCGAACCGGGACGGCACCCTTGCCTGGGGAGGTTGTACCTATTGTGACAACGATGCGTTCAATCCCTCCTATTGTGATCCGGCAAAAACGATCACCCAGCAGATCAGAGAAGGGATTGACTTTCACGCCAGCCGCTACCGAAGGGCCAACCATTTTCTTGCCTATTTTCAACCCTACTCCAACACCTACGCACCGGTCAGCCACTTGAGAACGCTGTACAACGAAGCCCTTGCTTTTCCACAGGTGGCAGGACTGGTCATCGGCACCCGGCCTGACTGCGTGGACGACGAAAAACTGGCCCTTCTCAGGGAAATCGCTGAACATCACTATGTGATGGTCGAGTTTGGCATCGAATCCTGTTACGATGAAACCCTGCTCCGTATCAACCGCGGACATACGTTCCTGCAGACGGTTGAAGCCATCCAAGAAACGAATGCGGCTGGACTATCCGCCGGCGGTCACCTCATCCTGGGATTACCCGGTGAGACCAGAGAAATGATGCTGGAGGAGGCAGCGATCGTATCCCGGCTTCCGCTTCAGATGATCAAGTTCCACCAGCTGCAGATCTTTCGGAACACACCCCTGGCAAAAGCACTTGAGGACGATCCGGCAAGTTTCAGGTTATTTGGGCTTGAGGAGTATATCGAATTTGTGATTGACTTTACCGAAAAATTGTCCCCCTCGATCAGGATCGAGCGCTTTGCCAGCGAAGCTCCTCCCCGCTTCCTGGCCGGCCAGGGCTGGGGGCGAATCCGCTACGACCAGGTGCTGCGCAGAATAGAAGACAGGATGGAAGAAAGGGATACCTTTCAGGGGAAATGGTTTGAATGACCATGATCGCTCTTCCTGGGATACCGCCTCGCCTTCTTAAGTGCCTGGCTGATGATGAACTCCAGCTGTCCGTTGGTACTTCTGAATTCATCCGCAGCCCATATCTCAACGGCTTTCAGTACCTCCGGTTTCAATCGCACCACAAATGCTTTCTTCTCAGCCATGGAACAACCTATTGATGGATGGTCCCGGCATTGACAACAGGAGTGGTATCCTTGTCGGCACAAAGCACCACCATCAGGTTGCTGACCATAGCGGCTTTCTGGTCTTGATCCAGGACAATGATCTCTTTTTTGGATAGCTGGGCAAGAGCCATTTCGACCATGCTGACGGCGCCTTCCACGATTTTCTGCCTGGCTGCCACAATGGCTGTTGCCTGCTGCCGGCGCAGCATCGCCCCCGCAATCTCGGATGCATAGGCAAGGTAACTGATGCGTGCTTCCATTACGCTTATGCCGGCCAGTTCCAGCCTTTCCTGCAGCTCCCGCTCCAGCGCAGCGTTCACATCCTCACCGCCCGACCGCAAGGTAATGTCTGCCTGCTCATCATCAAAATTGTCGTACGGATAATGACCGGCCAGTTTCCGGATGGCTGCCTCGCTCTGGATGTCCACAAAATGAGAATAATCATCCACACCGAAAGCTGCCTTGAAGGTATCCTCCACTTTCCAGACCAGCACGATCCCGATCATGATCGGATTACCGATCTTGTCGTTCACTTTGATCGGCTCACTGTTCAGGTTTCTTGCCCTTAATGAAATCTTTTTCCGTGCAAAGAAAGGATTCACCCAAAAGAAACCATTCTTCTTCACGGTGCCGACATACTTGCCGAAAAGCACAAGAACAGAGGATTCGTTGGGATTGACCACCATCAATCCGACCAGGCAAAACACGCCGATGACCAGAATGGCGATCAGCCATAAGATCTGGTAGCGAACCAGCAATGCAACCGGCACTCCGATCAGCAAGAGCGCAATGACCAGCCCGACATAACCCGACATTGGGGAATACGATTTTTCTCTTTCCATTTCAGTAGAATTGATGTTAATACTATTTTGATATTAAAATAATATTGCAATGATACAACATTTTTCAATTGAAAACAAATTTTCAAAAAAATTTTTTATGTTCATTTATTATTGATTTTTGCTTTTTGCTTTTTTACCATGGGGTACCGCCATTTATTCTTCGACCTGGATAAAACGATCTATGACTTTGATGCAAGTTCGCGCCTGACCTTTGAGGAGATCCATCAGCATTTTCATCTGGCAGAAAAAGGAATAACGGATCTGGAGTCATTCATTGAAAACTATACCTGGATAAATCTTGAGCTCTGGGACTTATACCGAAACGGCGGGATCCGGAAGGAGACCCTGAGCGTCGAGCGGTTCAACAGGGCACTGAAGAAATTTGGCGTGACTGATCCTGTACTGGCTGAAGCCATTGCATCGTACTATGTGACGGAAAGCCCTCTGAAAAACACACTCTTTCCCGGGGTGGAAAGCACGCTGACCTATCTGAAAAGGAAATACCGGCTGTACATCATCACCAACGGATTTGAGGAGGTGCAGCATAAAAAACTACATATCAACAACCTCCGTCCTTTTTTTGAGGATGTGATCACAAGCGAAGAAGCCGGATGCAAAAAACCCGATCCCGCCATTTTCCTTTACGCCATCAAAAGGACGGGCGCCCTGCTGACCGAAAGCCTGATGATCGGCGATGATCTCACGGTGGATATTCAAGGTGCCAGAGAGGCAGGAATGGACCAGGTATTTGTGAATTATAACCGGATACCCCATCAGGGACCGGTGACCTTTGAGGTGTTTTCCTTCTCAGAGCTGGGCTCAATTCTCTGAGCAACCGGAAGGAGAGCAAGAATCGTTTCCCCGCATCTGACGTGATCCCCGACCTTTACCTTGACCGTGGATCCCAGGGGAAGAAACAGATCCACCCTTGATCCGAACTTGATGATACCTATCTCCTGCCCTGCCATCACCTCATCCCCTGTCTTTGCCAGGCTGACGATCCTGCGGGCCACAACTCCGGCTATCTGACGAACCAGTACCTGTAACCCGGAAGAGGTCGTGATGACAATGGAATTATGCTCGTTAAGCCTGGAAGCTTTGGGATGATAGGCAACAAGGAATTTTCCCGGATGATACTGCACATAGCTGACCGTGCCGCTGACCGGGTATAAATTGACATGCATGTCGAGCAGCGACATAAAGACCGACAGCTGGATCCGCCGGTCGTGGAAATACTCATCCTCCAACACCTCCGAGACGATGATCACTTTTCCGGCCGCTGGATTCAGAATCACTGCCGGATCATTGTCCACTCCTTTCCCGGGAGGCCGCCGGAAAAAATAGACAACCAGGGCCATAAAAACGATGCCGGCAGCATACAGCAGCCAGTGAATGATGGTCTGGTGAGGGAAAAAGACATTGAGCAGGAGGATGACCAGGCCAACTGCAACCGATAACTGGACGATGACACGATATCCCTCTTGATGAATTCTCATATCCTTTTAATTGAGCACAAGGTATACATACAGATAAACGGCCGGAGCGGAAAGCAAAACACCGTCAAAACGGTCGAGAATGCCACCATGTCCGGGCAACAGGGTCCCGGAATCCTTTACATCAACGCTGCGTTTCAGCATGGATTCGACCAGATCGCCAAACGTACTGAACATAATGACCAACACGGCCAGGATGAGCCATTCACCCGGTGCAAGCTGCTTGAAAAAACGGGACAGAACCCACGCAGTCAGCATTCCGGCGGCCAGTCCGCCTGCAATGCCTTCCCAGGTCTTTTTGGGTGATATGCGCCGGAAAAGCAAATGCTTGCCGGCTGATTTGCCGGTCAGGTAGGCACCGGTATCATTCAACCATAAAATGACGAAGTACCCCAACAGGAACGCATAAGCAGGTTCACGAGGCTCCCTCCACGGACCATAAAGGCAGTTGAGCACTGAAAAAGGCACTGCAACATAGATCACACCCAGTAAAGTGGATCCAATGTTGGCAAAGGGCCTGGCATTGCCCGAAAACAATTCCGTAATGGCCACCAGGGGTATGATCAGCCATAATACGCTGAGCATTTTGGCCGAAAGAAAACCGTTGGCCACAAAAAAAACAAGACCGTAAAGGAGGATGCTGCCGGCAAGCCCGCTGACCAGGCCGGGTTGATGACCGCCCGCACGAATGAGGCGGTAGAATTCCGTCAATCCAAGGATGGTAACCACCAGGAAAAGCACGCCAAAAACAAAAGGATGGAGAACGATGGCTCCAACCACGATGATGACGAACAGTGCTCCGGTGAGTGTTCTCTGCGTAAAATTATTCACCTTCACTTCTGATTATGATCTGACGTGCCTGAAATGCGTCTTCCACATTGACATACAGTTCAACTTCACCGATCAGATAGGCAGAATCCTTCTTATTGACCACAATGGCCTGAATGTCGCTTTCAGCCAGGAGTTGTTTCATCAGTTCTGCCTTGTAAAGCTGATTCGAGCTGTAAATAATCGTCCAATTATCCATTTGTGAAAAAGTACCCGATGCTATGTTTCAGACATCCACTCCCAATTGCCTGTAAAGATATCACTATTTTAAGCAATGGTCAATTTTCCGTACGGTCGACGTAAAAAAGGTACAGATTCCTGGGGCCGTGTGCTCCCATGACGAGTGTTTTTTCAATGTCGGCCGTACGGCTGGGACCTGTGATCACCGAAATCAATGAGGGATAGTCGGGTTCATATTTTCGATTGAGGTACGATAATGCCTGCTGGAGATCCCGGGTCAGCTGCGAAGAGAAACCGATGACAATTTGGGAATCCGGGAAAATACAGATTTTCCTTCCTTCGGTCTGTGCCGATGAAACAACGATACTGCCCGGATGGGCCACCAGGGCTTCACAGCCGGTTACGCTGACCTTACTTGCCTCAAGGTCCCGTGATCCGGAACAAAAAGGTATGCCTGCCTTCACCAGATACGCTCCAATGGTTTGTTCCTGGCAAAAAAGGTCCCCATCCGGAAGATCTTCCAGAATAACCTGAAGGCTTGAAACCAGTTCCTTTTCATTTTCACAGAAGACAAACATCCCCCCTGCCCTTGTAAACGCCTGGGCAAAAACCACGTCCAGAGATTCGCCGGGCTTGTGGAAAAGCGGTAGTTCGGCATCCGTGCCCGGGTAAGGAACTTCAGTCCCGGACAGCAATGCATTTCGGATTTTTTTCAGGACCTTTTCCTTTGACGTACTTTCTTCCATAGCATTGCAGCAGGCGTTGATTAAGATGGTTGACCTGCCGGTGCCGCATCGGATCGGGATTCTCTCATCACGGGTGGTTCTTCAGGGGTGTCCTGCGTTTGCTCTTCAGCAGGGGCTGTTCCGTTACCGGCTGAACCATTTTCGGGGGCGATGCTCTGGGTATGTTTGGCGAAGGGTCTTTTCCCAAAGATCCTTTCAAGGTCTTCGGAAAAGATCACCTCTTTTTCAAGAAGGAAGGTGGCCAGTTGTTCAACCTTTGCCTTGTTCTTTTCGATCAGGTTCACTGCCCGGCTGTAGGCTTTCTCGACCAGTTTTTTGACCTCCTGGTCGATCAGCTCCGCTGTTTTTTCGCTGTAGGGTTTATGAAAAGAATATTCCTGCTGGCCGGTGGAGTCATAATAGGATATATTCCCGATCTTATCGTTCAGGCCGAAAAAGACGATCATGTTATAGGCCTGTTTGGTAATTCGTTCCAGGTCGTTGAGGGCTCCCGTGGAGACCTTTCCGAAGTTGACCTGTTCGGAGGCTCTTCCACCCAGTGTCGCCGTCATTTCATCGAACATCTGGTCGGTGGTCGTGATCTGACGCTCGTCGGGAAGGTACCAGGCTGCGCCGAGGGATTTACCGCGGGGGATGATGGTGACCTTCACAAGGGGGTGAGCATGTTCAAGCAGCCAGCTTATCGCAGCGTGACCCGCCTCATGGAAGGCAATGACTCGTTTTTCATCAGGGGAAATGATCTTGTTCCTTTTTTCGAGGCCTCCCACAATCCGGTCGATGGCATCAATAAAGTCCTGCCGTGTGATCACCTTGTTGCCCTTGCGGGCTGCAATCAGGGCTGATTCGTTGCAGACGTTGGCAATATCGGCGCCGGAAAAGCCCGGTGTTTGCCTGGCCAGAAACTCCACTTTGGCCGTATTGTCGACCTTGAGCGGTTTCATGTGCACGTTGAAGATCTCTTCACGTTCCTTAAGGTCAGGCAGTTCGACCATGATCTGGCGGTCAAAACGTCCGGCACGGAGCAGGGCACGGTCCAGTATGTCGGCCCGGTTAGTGGCGGCAAGAATGATCACCCCGGTATTGGTGTCGAATCCGTCCATTTCCGTCAGCAACTGATTCAGCGTATTTTCCCTCTCGTCATTGGCGCCCGTGAGGGGATTGCGTCCCCTGGCACGGCCGATCGCATCGATCTCATCGATGAAGATGATGCAGGGAGCTTTCTCCTTGGCCTGCTTGAACAGGTCACGCACCCGGGAGGCACCTACCCCGACAAACATTTCCACGAAATCGGAGCCCGAGATGGAAAAGAAAGGCACCTGCGCCTCACCGGCCACTGCTTTGGCAAGCAACGTCTTTCCCGTACCGGGAGGACCGACCAGCAGGGCACCCTTGGGAATCTTGCCTCCCAGCTCGGTGTATTTCTTCGGATTCTTCAGAAAATCAACGATCTCAATGACCTCGATCTTGGCTTCCTCCAGGCCTGCCACGTCTTTGAACGTGACGGTGACGGTGGTATCACGGTCAAACAACTTTGCCTTCGACTTTCCAATGTTAAAGATCTGTCCGCCGCCGGCACCGCGGCTCATCATGCGCATAAGAAATATCCAGCCGATGGCTATGAAGCCAATCAACAACATCCAGTTCAGGATATCACCGCCCCAGTTGCGCCGGTTCTGATATTCCACAAACACCTGATTCTCCATTCCTTCCTGGGCTGTCCTGACATCATTGGTAAACGTATCCACCGAACCGATCGTGATGCGATAATGGGCTGTACTTCTTCTGAAATTCGAAACCTTGATGTCTTTGTGAATTTCCTTCGAAAGGCTGTCCTTTTTAATATACACTTCAGCGTAATCCTTATTGACCAGGATGATCCGCTCCACGTCACCGTTTTGAAGCATCTTCGTGAATTCACCCCAATTGCTGATCTGCTTTGTTTCAGCATTAAAATTCAAAAAATAGGTTCCAAAAAATACGAGGGCCAAAAAGGCATAAATCCAGTAGAAGTTAAACTTGGGCTTACTGGTTTTTTGCTTGTGTGCAGGCGGGGGTGGTGTATTATTTTTATTTTGATCTGTCATTCTGCCTTGAATTGGGAATCTTCTGAGTCGAACTGCTTTACCTGGGCATCTGCCCACAATTCTTCCAACCGGTAAAATTTCCTGGTCTTGTCCTGGAAAACATGCACTACCACATCAACATAATCCAGCAAGATCCATTCAGCATTTTCATACCCTTCACTGTGCCAGGGATCCTGCCCGAGGGTCTTCTTTACGATTTCATCCACAGAATCAGCAATGGCCTCTACCTGTGTTCTGGAATTACCCTGACAGATGATGAAGAATCTGCAAAATGCGTTATGCAGCCCGGCAAAGTCAAGACGAACAATGTTCTTTCCTTTTCGTTGCTGAATTCCTTCAACGATCAGGTTGCTCAACTCCTCTGAAGTATCCTTCTTGCTTTTGGTCCGGGCCATCAATTTACCTTTGAATTTTTTCGCCTGCAAAGTTACGCAAATAATCCACCCGTATGAACATATCTTATCTTTGTGACAGGGAAACAATTTACCGGTAATGGCAAAACAGATCATTGGCAGCAAAATCATTTACCTGGACCGTGTGAGCTCCACCAATGCTTTTATGCTGAAGGAAATGAAGGAGCATAGCTTCCCGGAAGGATGCCTGGTTGTTGCACACTACCAGTATGCCGGCAGAGGCATGGATGTCAACACCTGGGAAAGCGAACCCGGAAAGAACCTGACCCTCAGCATCGTACTTTACCCCGGCTTCCTGCCTCTCGAAAACCAGTTCATGCTGAACAAAGTGACAAGCCTGGGACTTTATGATTTCGCAAACCAACTTCCTGTAGATGATCCCGTTAAGATAAAGTGGCCCAACGATCTCTATATCGGCGACAGGAAAGCAGCGGGCATATTGATCAACAACATGATCCTGGGATCATCCATTATCAGCACTGTCGTAGGGATCGGCTTCAACATCAACCAGGAAGTTTTCTTCAGCGGCGCCCCCAACCCGGTATCCCTGAAAAACGTGACCGAAATGGAATTCAGCCTGAACAGGTGCCTGACGGATCTCTGCCATTACCTGGACAAACGTTACCGTGATTTGAGGCTGGGTGATTTCAAAAGGCTGAACGATGATTACCTGCATTGCCAATACAGGTCAGGAGGCTATTACCCCTTTAGGTACAAGGGAAAACGGTTGCTGGCACGAATTGAAACGGTGGACGACATCGGACGGTTAGTCGTCAGGACTTCGGTGGGAGATGAGATCTGTTGCGACCAGAAAGAGATCGCTTATATCATTGAAAGTTAATCGTTCACGCAATGCCGGAATCCAGTCCCCTGAAATCATTCTCTGCCAGCTCCTTGAGTTTTCTGTTGAGAAGATTGACAAAGTTCCTCAGGGGATTCAGCGCCACCATGCTCAGGAAAGGGTTCAGATCGGCCTGAAAGACGATCCGGGTCTCGGTTTCCTCCTGGCTTTCAACCAGGTAGCAATCCAGTTCAAACGGAAAGGGAGGGTTCCCTTCCGGCAGGATGGTGAGCCGGCTAAAGGGTGTCTTTTCCGCCAGACGAAGCGAAAGATCGGTCATTCCCTGGATCGTAAAGGAGCAGGTATCCTGTGTGGATTGCCAGTTGATGACCTGCGGAGGCATCAGATCCCTGAAGTTGTTCAGGTCACTGAGAAAGGCAAATAGCACTTCAGCAGGTTTTTGAATGGTAACCTTCTCGCTTTCAATGATTTTCATTTCATTGGGATTACTTGCCCCAGGCTTCCGGGTTTTCCCGCCATTGCTTCAGCGCTTCCAGATCCTCATCCCGGATATAATCTTCCGACAGTGCCTTTTGGATCAGCCGGTCATAATCGGTCAGCGCATACAGGATGCAGTTTTCTTTTTCAAAATTCCGGATGGCTTTGGTCAGGTTGTAGGTAAAGATGGCGACCATGCCCTTGACAATGCAATCCTGCCCGCGCAATGTCCTGACCGTACTCAGACTCGTGCTTCCGGTTGAGACAAGGTCTTCGATCACAACGACGGACTGGCCGGGGGTGATTTTACCTTCGATGACATTTTCCAGGCCGTGATCTTTTTTGGAAGCTCTGACATAGACAAAAGGGAGGCCAAGTTCCTCCGCCACCAGGACGCCGTGTGCAATGGCGCCTGTGGCCACGCCGGCGATAAGATCCACTGAGCCAAATTCTTCGGTGATCACCTTGGCATAAGCCTGCCGGATGAACGTGCGTATGCTCGGATACGACAGGGTGATGCGGTTATCGCAATAAATTGGAGATTTGATCCCTGATGCCCAGGTAAACGGATCGGCAACATTCAGCTTGACAGCTTTGATCAACAGGAGAAATTCGCTGATCTTTTCAGAGATATCATTTCGAAAGTCCATGGAAAAAGGTATGGTTAATGACGGGCAAAGATAGTTAAATTTGCTTTTTCCTATCTTTGTTTAAAATACCAGGCAATGAAAAAGATCGCTGTATTTCCGGGATCGTTTGATCCCATCACCAGGGGGCATGAATCCATCGTCCAGAGAGCGCTTTCCATCTTTGACGAGATCATCATCGCCGTGGGGCAGAATATTGAAAAAAAATATTTCTTTCCCCTGGACAGGCGAATGGAATGGATCAGGAAAGTCTTCAACGCCTACCCGCAGATCAGAGTGGAAAGTTATCAGGGGCTGACGGTGGATTTCTGCAGGGAGAACGGAGTGCTTTTCATTGTCCGCGGTTTACGGACATCAGCCGATTTCGAATTTGAAAGGAGCATCGGGCAGATCAACAAGCAGATCTTTCCTGACATTGAGACAGTTTTCCTGCTTGCCACACCGGAGTTCACGGCTTTGAATTCCTCGATCGTCAGGGATATCATCCGGAATGACGGCAATCCGAATCCTTTCATTCCTGAAGCCATTCACGGCTACCTGCATTGACCGGTCATTTCAGGATGGTAAAATTCACATCACCGTATTTTCGGTGCTGGTAGAAGCGGGGATGTGCAGCAAAGGCATGCCTGGCTGAATGTTCCTGTATGTACCAGCCTTCAGGATTGAGAAGCCCTGCATTGAAGATGATGTCAGGCAGATCCGGTACCCGGGGATGGTCAAAGGGCGGATCCGCAAAAATGAGATCAAATCCGGCAGCGGATTTTCGCACAAACCTGAACACATCACCACGGACGGCACGAATGCTGTCCAACTGAAGCCGCCGGGTGGTTTCCTTCTGAAAAGCACAACAGGCCGGATGAATGTCAACGGCCACAATATCCAGGCAGCCGCGGGAAGCAAACTCCAGTGAAATGAGACCTGTGCCGGAGAAGAGATCCAGGACGCGGATGGTGGAAAAATCAAATGCGTTTGAAAGAATATTGAACAGCCCTTCCCTGGCCATGTCCGTCGTTGGGCGCACCGGCAGATTTGACGGCGGAACGATCTTCCTCCCTTTGAGGAAACCTGCTATAATTCGCAATGCTCTGCGTTTAAAAGATTATGAAGATAATGTCCGGGAATTTCCTCAAAGGAAGGTGCGTAACGGAAAGCATCATTACGGGTCACAAAATCAATGTGAGGGAAAAAGGCAGTCAGATTTTCGATTACCGGAGCATGTTTTCCCACCTCTCCCGTGATCATTAACGGGACCTGATCCGGAGTGAGCCCCGACTGCTCAAGCACAAACATCGTGTAGTACAAAAGATCCTCCGGCGTCACGTACTTAAACGTGTTACAAAGGCTGACCTTGTGGTTGTCCAGGATCAGCATCTCGACTATGTCAGGTTGAATATTCAGGAAAACGGCCGGATCGCTGCCGGCATATTTAAAACGGCCAAGGATGGACTCAACAAACGGACTGATCGTATGGTGAAGGCGGGCGGTGCCAAAGATCGCACTGAGTTCGTCTTTCAGCCAGCGGTGAATGGCAAAAACGACAACGGCATCAAGGCCTGGAAGCCGGTCAGTCAGATAAATTACGTCTGCCTGCAGCCCGCTCAGGTTGAACCTGAGGTAGTCTTCCTGTTTGGAAGGATTGAACAGGGGCCAAGGAACCAGCGTATAGAGCTGATTGGAAACGAATAAATTGGCGGAGGCGAAATGCCACGATAAAATTCCGGATGCTGCAATCTCTCTGAGCTGATGGCAGAAATCCCCTGCTGTCGCCTGCTCTGGAAACCGGTAGATCTGTGCAGCCAGGTAACGGGATTCCTGCAGATCCAGCACTGTGCAGGCAAGATGAACGCTGGAAATTTGTACGGCTAACTTGCAGGAAAGTGCCCGGTTTTCATCAAATGATTCGTCGAGAATGTTCAAATCCGGCGAAACGGTGGGAATCATCGCGGAAAAAGGGTTTATTCCCAGTTCCCGTCAAGGGTGGCTTCTTCCATTGAACCTACCTTGATGCCCGGAAATCGCTGGGTGGATTCAAGGAGATCATTGAAATTACTCACCAGCTGTGCATCCAATCCCTTGAGGATCTGGGTATTCAGTGCATAGGCCTCAAATACATTGACCATCACCTTGCTGCGTTCGATCTGCCCTGCATCCATATGAAACATTTCTCCGCCGGAGTGAGGTATGTAGCGTAGATTGTTCACATCAAATCCTGCCTTCCTGGAAAACAGGGAATCCTTGACCAGAATGTATCCAATGGTATCGCGAATGGAACGCGTGAAGGTGGTATCAGTCGGATCAGGTACCATTTTTACAACCGGGATCTCACCGCTTTTGACAAAATCAATCAAGGTATCGAAGCTTTTTGTATACTTCTGGTGAATGGAGCGGTAGGCAATCTGGGCGCCACGAATGTCCTTCAGGCTCTGGATCACTTCGCTGGTCCTGATGTCGCGTTCCTTGTTGAAACGAACAGGCCGCTGGACGCTTTCATAGATCATGTAGACCAGAAAAACAGCAACGATCAATAAAACGATTTGTAGAATTGTCTTTTTCATAATCGATGTTTTTACCTATGCAAATGTACTATTTTAATCAAACATGAAACAATTTAGTCTATAAATTATGGACGTTCCCTTCCGAAAAATTCAATGCAACCCTGCCTGCCATTGACCAAGCCGGGCCCGATGGTTCACGACACCTGAAGCAATCACTTCATCTGTTGATAATCCGGTATTTCAGCCAGAAAATACCACGACCGGGAGACAGCATCCATCTGGCAGCAATAATGGACCAATCCATTGGTAACCAACAGGTACCGCACGTGGAGTGACAGGTTGTACCGCGCAATCTGATCGAAAACCGTTTGTGAAAGCATCACAGCGGGCGCCTTGCATTCGACCAGCAGCAGTGGCAGGCCGGATGAGCTGAATACGGCGATATCCAGACGCTTCTTCAGTTTGTAGACGCGGAGGACCTTTTCCACAGCCACCAGGGTTTCCGGCACGTGTTTCTGGTTGATCAGGTAATGGATCATGTGCTGCCTGACCCATTCTTCCGGAGAAAGATGCACGTATCGCCTGCGGATTCTGTCGAAAATGACCCAATGGCCATCCTGTTCCCTGATCTGGAACGAATAGGCTGGAAAGTTAAGGGCTGGCAGGTCAGTCATCTCGGTTTACTGGTTTTCTGGAAAAGAATGAAAAGAACGGTTCTTGAACAATGACCTGACAGGCCGAATGATACGGATGAGCAAAGGGATATCATCGGTAATGATTTCCGCCTGACCGGTCATCTTCTGATTGAATTCAAGGTCAATGCCGTAATTCGTTCTGAGGCCTTCCGGGAAAAGGATCTCCACCAGATAAAACTCATCCTCCGAAGGGATGGTGGAGATCTTGTTAACGATCCCTTTGACCATTCCGAATTCCATGAAGGGAAAGTTCTGAAATTTAACATTGACATCCTGCCCCACTTTTACCTTCCCTGCACCCCGGGAGCCCAGTCTGAGTTTTCCGATCATCTGGCTTTCCTTCACCGGTATGATGGCCATGACCTTATCGCCTTGATTCACATTTTGATTCTCGGTCCAGTACTGGGTAAAGGTGACCATACCTCTGAACGGAGCCTTCAATGCATACTGGTTTTCCCAAATGTTGATCTGTGCCAGCAGATTCCCGTAGGTTTCACCGATGCGGAGCTGAAGCTTTTTCAACTGCTGAACCTCCTGAAGTCCCAGATCAAGGATATCCTGCCGCAACCGGGCGATCTGTATCCGGGCATTGGCCAGCTCCTCCCGGGATTCCTCGTAAGAAAGCTCTTTCCGGAGGTACTCGCTTCTCGACCGTTCCATATCCGCCTGGGTGATCACGCTGCTGTCAAAAAGCTGCTGACTGCGGTTCAGGTCCTTTTCCTTCAACAGGCGGTCTTCAGCCAGGATATCCTGCTGTTCTGAAAGCCGGTTGATCAGCTCGCTGTAAAGGGTCAGCTCATCCCTGAAGGATTCTATCTTCCTGGAATGGTAGCCCAGGTTCAGAAAGTGAATGTAATCTTCCAGGCTCAGCAGGAAATCCGTAAAAAAGGGCTGTATTTCACCGAGCTGAAGGTTGGGAAGACCGGCTATGGAATCCAGGATCCGGAAATCATACTCCTTAACGGCCGATGCGCTACGGATGAGGCAATCCTTAAGCTCACCGACATGGAGGTAATTGGCAGGATTTTCCATAATGGCCAGGATGGCACCGCTGTCGGCCATCTGCTTATCGGCTACCATTATTTTTTCAAGTTTACCGCTGACGCGGGATTCGATATAGGCCGGAGGATTCATGGAAGTCACCTCCACCCTGGCGGGGATGATGTCAGGATAGGTGAAGAACCAGCTCCCGATGATCACGATCAGCAATATGAGCAGGATCACCGTAATGCCCCACCTCAGGATACCTTTTGGCTGGCGTCCGAGAACATCTTCGATTTCATCGCTGTGGATCTCGATGTTCCTGTTCTGCTGATCTTCGCTCCTATCGTTCATATGCTCTTATCCTCTTTTTCAGGCACCCAGTTCAAGCTGATTTTTGACCAGGTGGTAGTACGAACCCTTCCTTTCGGTGAGTTCCCGGTGATTACCCTTTTCGGTGATCATTCCGTTTTCCAGAACGATGATCTGGTCGGCATTTTTCACAGTGCTCAGCCGGTGGGCCACAATGATGACCGTTTTCCCCCGGAAGAACTGCTGCAGGTTTTCCATGATCACTTTTTCATTGTTGGCATCCAGCGCATTGGTGGCCTCGTCAAAGAAAAGAACTTCCGGGTTTTTATAGATGGCACGTGCAATCAGGATGCGTTGCTTCTGGCCCTGGCTGAGCCCGATCCCTTCGCTCCCGATCCTGGTGTTATAGGTCAGGGGCAGAGATTCGACATACGGCTGGATGTTCGCCATTTTGACCGCATGATAGAGTTTGTCCTTATCGATGATCTCATCGCTCACGGCAATGTTTCTGGCAATGGTATCCGAGAAAATGAAGCCATCCTGCATCACGGCCCCGCATTTCTCCCGCCATAAACGGTTCGACAGGTTCGGGAGATTCACTTCGCCGACCCGGACCTCTCCGCTGGTTGCCCGGTAAAAACCCAGGAGCAGCTTGATCAGTGTGGTCTTGCCGCTGCCGCTTGGCCCCACGATCGCAGTTACTTTGTGTTCCGGAATGGCAAGGTCAATATCTTTTAAAACAAAGGGCGAATGCGGCCCCTCATACTGGAATGCCACACCCGAAAGCGTGATCTCCCTTTGCCGAGGGAGGATGGTTATTTTGGACTGGCCAAATGACTCCTCATCTTCTTTCTGGTGAATTTCTCCCAGCCGCTCAAGGCTGATCTGGGCATCCTGCGCCGAGCGGATGAACTGAATGAGCTGTTCGACCGGTGCATTCAGCTGCCCGATGATGTACTGGACCGCGACCATCATACCCAGGGTCATATTCCCATCCACGACCGCCTTGGCTGCCATGAAGGTGATGATGATATTTTTCAGCTGGTCGAAAAAGACGGCACCTGCCTGCTGGTACTGGTTAAGCGAAAGACCTTTCAGGTTCACCCTGAAAATTCTGGCCTGGATCCGCTCCCACTCCCATCTTTTCTGCTTCTCGCAATTGTTCAGCTTGATCTCCTGCATCCCGGTGATCAGCTGGATCAGGTTGCCCTGGTTCTCCGAAAGATGGGCAAACCGTTTATAGTCCAGCTCTCTTCGTTTCCTGAGAAAAAGGTAGACCCAGAGCACGTAGAGGAGGCTGCCCGCAAGGAAGACCACCAGGATCTTCCAGCTGTAGATGGCAAGCACGATGGTGAAGATCAGGAACGTAAACGATGAAAAGACGATGTTCAGCGATGAGCCTGTCAGAAACGCTTCGATACGGCGGTGATCACCGATGCGCTGCAACAGGTCACCCATCATCTTCGTATCAAAGAAACCGATGGGAAGCCTCATGAGCTTGGCCAGGAAATCGGAGATCAGTGCCACATTCACCCGCGTATTGATGTGCAGCATGATCCAGCCCCGGATGAACTCAACGGCCGTCTGACTGATGAACAAAACCAGCTGGGCGATCAACACCAGCGTGATAAATCCAAGATCCTGGTTGTTGATACCGATGTCCACGATGGATTGGGTCAGAAAGGGAAAGATCAGCTGCAACAGGCTGGCAATGAATATCCCCAGCAGGACCTGGATCAGGTACTTCCGATGGGGTTTCAGGTACGACAGGAGGTACTTCAGGTTGTTCTTTCTGACCGGTTCATCCTCCAGGGCATAAAAATCAGGGGAGGGTTCCAGCAGAAGTGCCACGCCCTGCTTTTCTCCCTCTTTCACGGTGCTGGCCCATCCCTGCAGGAACTCGCCGGCCGGATAACGGACCAGGCCGATGGCAGGATCGGCACAGTAGATCCGGTCCTTTTTAATCTTATAAACGACAATGAAATGTTTCTGGCGCCAGTGAACAATCGCCGGCAAGGGCGCTTCTTCCTTCAACTGATCGAAGCTCAGCCTGGCCCCCAGGGTCCGCAGGCCAATGGACTCAGCGGCATCACTTGTCCCCAGCAGGGATACGCCCTCACGCGTAATATAGCTTCGTTCCCTGAGTGTCTGAAGAGAATAGGTCTTACCGTAAAATTTAGCGATCATCCGTAAACAGGACGGACCGCAATCCATAACGTCCAATTGCTTATAAAAAGGGAATCCGGGCATTAGTGTCCTGAAGCCTTCCTTGTTGAATGAAACCGCGTAACCAATCTCTTTGCTCCTTTTACGGAAATTCAGGTCAGGCTGTTTCCGATTTGGTACGCAAAATAATCCTATTTTTGTAAATAAATCAGGCACTATGCCCATAACAACGAAAAAAGATATCGTAACCAACTGGCTTCCCAGGTACACGGGAATGAATCTGGAGGATTTCGGCGAGTATATCCTGCTGGTCAATTTCAGTCAATACCTCGAATTGTTTGCCAGCATCACCCAAACGGAGATCAGGGGCAGTGACCGGCCAATGCCCAGTGCCACAGCGGGCCATATCACCATGATCAAGTTTGGCATGGGCAGCGCCAATGCAGCCACGATCATGGACCTGCTGAGCGTTGTCCAGCCGAAAGCCTGTTTGTTCCTTGGTAAATGCGGGGGTCTGAAAAAGAAAAACAGTGTCGGCGACCTGATCCTTCCCATTGCTGCCATACGGGGTGAAGGAACCTCGAATGACTACCTGCCGCCGGAAATTCCTGCCCTCCCTGCATTCAGCCTTCAAAAAGCTGTCTCGACCACCATCCGTGACTTTGAACGGGATTACTGGACCGGTACGGTCTATACCACCAACCGAAGGGTCTGGGAATATGATGAACGATTCAAAAAATACCTGCAGAAAACGCGCTGCATGGGCATTGACCTGGAAACGGCGACCATTTTCATAGTCGGATTTGCCAACAAGATACCCACCGGAGCATTGCTGCTGGTTTCTGACCAGCCCATGATCTCATCAGGAATAAAGACAGAGGAGAGCGACCAGAAGGTTTCCGCTGAATTCGTCGAGCAGCACGTCAGGATCGGCATTGAATCACTGAAACAACTTATCAATGAAGGACTTACGGTAAAACATCTGCGGTTCTGAACCAGAACTCCCTGTCAAAATGCCTTCCCTGACTTTTGAACAAATACGCAGTGACCTGAAAAACAAGAAGTATTTTCCGGTCTACCTGCTCACCGGAGAGGAGCCTTATTTTATTGATGAGCTCACGATGTACATCGAGGAGCAGGTTGTTCCGGATGACGAAAAGGACTTTAACCTCAACGTTGTTTACGGAAAGGATGCAGATGCCGGCTTGATCATGGATTACGCCAAACAGTTTCCCATGATGGCCGAACGCCAGGTGGTGATCGTAAAGGAAGCCCAGGAAGTAAGGAATCTTGAAGAACTGGTCCCCTATCTCGAAAACCCTTCCGCGACAACCGTTCTGGTGTTATGCTACAAATACAGGAAACTCGATAAACGCAGGACCCTGGTCAAAACTGTTGAAAAAAAAGGGGTTTTCTTTGAATCACAGAGGATTTATGATAACCGGATCCCCGATTGGATCAGGGATTTCCTGAGGGAAAAAGGATTTGAGATCACGCCCAAAGCCACCCTGATGCTGACGGAATACCTGGGAAGTGATCTGAACCGTATCGTTAATGAAATCAGCAAATTACAGATCAACATACCCGACAAGAGGGTGATTGACGATGCACTGGTCGAAAAACACGTTGGGGTCCATAAGGATTACAATGTCTTTGAGCTCCAGAAAGCACTGGGCAACCGCGACATTTTCAGGGCAAACCAGATTGCAATGTATTTTGCCAGCAATCCAAAAGAAAATCCATTGAACAGGGTTTTGTCCATCCTGTATGCCTTTTTCTCCAAAGTGCTCATCTTCCACCAACTGAAAGACAAATCCAAAAACAGCGCTGCTGCAGCGCTGTCGGTCAATCCCTATTTTCTGCAGGATTACCAGACCACGGCCCGGAATTACGCTCCTGCGCAGCTGGCCCGCATCATATCCCTGCTGAGGGAGTATGATCTGAAATCAAAAGGAGTGGAGAATGTATCGACCGACGACGGAGAACTGCTGAAAGAGTTGGTATTCAAGATACTGCATTGAAAGATCCGGAAGCCAGGTTTTCAGGTCTGCGGGTTTGCAGGTTCTCAGGTCTGCGGGTCTGCTGGTTCTCAGGTCTGCAGGTCTGCGGGTCTGCGGGTCCCTGGCAGGCGGTAAATGATAGTTTGCAGTTTGCAGTTTGCAGTTTGCAGTTTGCAGTTTGCAGTTTGCAGTTCGCAGTTCGCAGTTCGCAGTTATGCATAGAGCCTGTCAATGATGTCCCTGTATTTCTCCATCAGATATTTTCTTCTGAGCTTCAGTGTCTGGCTGAGGTCTCCATCCTCCACGGTCCAGGGTTTATCCAGGAAAACCACCCGTTTGACCTGTTCTGTTTTATCCAGTGTAGTGTTCACCTGATCGATCTCACGCTGGATGCGGTCAACGATCCTCTGATCCCGGATGGCATCCGCATCGGTTGTATAGGGATGATTCTTGACACGGCACCAGGAGCGCAGATGCTGAAAATCCGGAATGATGATGGCCGCAGGGAAATTCCTGTTTTCACCGACCACCATAACCCCATCAATGAAAGGGGAGGCTTTGAAGAGCACCTCCAGAACCTGGGGGGCGATGTACTTACCGCCCGAGGTTTTGAACATCTCTTTTTTACGGTCGGTGATCCGGAGGTAGGTGTCCTGAACCAGCATCCCGATATCCCCGGTATGAAACCATCCGTCGGTGTCGATCACCTCTTTGGTCAGCTGGGGGTGTTTGTAATAACCCAGCATGACATTGGGTCCCTTGCACAGGATCTCTCCGTCGCGGGCAAAGCCCAGCGTTACGCCCGGCAGCACCTTGCCGACCGTACCAAAGCATACACCATCCGGCTCAAAGTTGGCAACGGCAATGACAGGCGATGTTTCGGTAAGTCCGTAGCCTTCCATCACTTTGATCCCGGCGGCCCAGAAAACCCGGGCAAGGCGTGGCTGCAGGGTGGCACCGCCTGACACGATGATATGCAAACTACCACCGAGCGCCGCTCTCCATTTGCTGTAAATCAGCCGGTCAGCAATCTTGCGTTTCAGCTCATACCAGGGACCATTGGCCTTATTCAGCTCAAATTGGTAACCCAGGCTGACAGCCCAGAAAAACAGTAACCGCTTGATACCTTTCAGTTCCCTGCCTTTGGCCATGATGCGGTCGAACGATTTTTCAATTACCCTGGGAACAGCGCAGAACAGCTCCGGATGCACCTCGCGAAGGTTCTCGGAGAGTTTCTCGATGCTTTCTGCATAATATACCGAAATGCCCATGTACTGGTACATATAATTCAGCATCCTTTCATAGACGTGGCACAGCGGGAGAAAACTCATCACCCGTTTCACCGGGTCTTTTTCAAGGATCTGGCTCACGGCGATGCACTGGCTGATGAAGTTCCGGTGCGATAGCATGACCCCTTTGGGGATTCCTGTTGTGCCCGATGTATAGATGATCGAAACAAGATCGTTGGTGCCAACGTTCGCTTTCATTTCATCGACGCGTTGCTGGGGAATATCCTCTCCCAGTGCGAGAAACTCATCCCAGCTTTTCACCCCTTCGGTTTCCTCCACCAGGTATACCGCTTTGATGGATTTCACTTCCTCAATCACCGTCCTGATCTTGCCATAAATATCCCGGGAGGTTATGAAGACGGCCTGCACTTCGGCTTCGGCAAAAATGTGTTTGAAATTATCCTTGCTGATCGTGGAATAAATGGGAACCTGAACAGCTCCGATCTGCATCAGCCCCATGTCCACGAAATTCCACTGCGGGCTGTTGGATAAGACGGTCGCAACCTTATCGCCCTCCTTTATTCCCAGTGCAAGAAGCGCTTTGCTTACCTGGTTGGCGTAGCGGATGTAATCACCGACGGAAAACTTGATCCAGTGTCCATTCTGTTTATACGCCAGGGCATCCTGAACGTGTTGATATTCAACCGACATTCGATCCAGAATATCAAAAATGCGAGTAATTTCCATATCGATAGGTTTTTTTAAATTGTCAAACTGTCAAATTGTTAAATTGTTAAAGGAATAACAACTGATGACCACGAATCACCATGAATAACAATCCATGACCATCTTTTACCCTTGCGTGATCGCCACCTCAAGCGCAATCTCAATCATCTGCCGGAAAGACCGTTCCCTTTCCCGGGTCGTTATGTGCAAATTATGGTATATATTATCACTGACTGTAAGGATGGACAATGCATTCACGCCATACCGTGCAGCCAGCGTATAGAGCGCTGTCGTTTCCATTTCCACAACCAGAACACCGTAATCCCTCCAGACCTGAAAAGGATCTGCCTGTCCGTCTTCATAGTAAAAAATGTCAGAAGTCAGCACATTACCAACGTCAACCTTGATGTTCAGACGGCGGGCCACTTCCCAGGCGTGTTTCAAAAGCTGGAAGCTGGCTGTGGGTGCGAAGTCCATCTGGCCAAAACGATGCTTATTGAAATTTGAATCCGTGGATGCCGACATGGCCAGGATGACATCCCTGATGCCGATATCATTCCGGATAGCTCCGCACGAGCCAACCCGGATGAGGTTTTTCACCTGATAATCCGCAATGAGTTCGTGAACGTAGATGGCAATGGAGGGAATTCCCATCCCTGTTCCCTGCACCGAGATCTTGCGGCCCTTATAGGTGCCCGTGTAGCCGTACATACCGCGGATCTGGTTATGGCAGACCGGATCCTCAAGATAGGTTTCAGCGATGAAGGTTGCTCTCACCGGGTCGCCTGGCAGAAGAACTGTTTCGGCAATCTGGCCCGGGGAAGCCTGTAGATGTATGCTCATATTTTGCGCATTGATTTAATCCATTCCCTTGCGTTGACAAATGCCCCGATCCAGGGTGACACCTCATCCGAGCGGCGGTTCTCCGGGTAGTAAGGCCACTGCCAGGGATACACGGCCCGTTCGATGTGAGGCATCATGGCCAGATGACGGCCATCCTCCGAGCAGACGGCTGCTGCATTGCAGGCAGATCCGTTTGGATTACCCGGATATCCGCCGTATGCGTATTTAACGGGAATGTGATACCTTTCTTCATCGTACGGAAGCTCAAATCTTCCCTCGCCGTGGGCCACCCATATCCCGAGACGGCTGCCAGCCAGGGAACGAAGCATCACAGAATGATTTTCCAGAATATCCACGTTAATAAAGCAGGATTCAAATTTCCCGGATTCATTGTGAAGCATCCGCGGGGATTCGGCATGGCCGGGGCAGATCAGACCGAGTTCCACGAGTACCTGGCATCCGTTGCACATGCCCAAACTGAGGGTATCCTCCCGTTGGTAAAACCTGTCCAGAGCCGCCTTCGCTCTGGGGTTGAACAAAAAAGCTCCGGCCCAGCCCTTGCCTGATCCCAAAACATCCGAATTGGAAAATCCTCCGACAAAAACGATGAAATGAACATCCTCAAGATTTTCTCTGCCTGAGATCAGATCGGTCATGTGGATATCCTTCACATCAAAGCCGGCCAGGTATAGCGACCAGGCCATTTCGCGGTCGCCGTTGACACCTTTCTCTCGAATGATCGCTGCAGGGATTCCGGTTCCGGTCTTTCTTTTGGGCAGGAGGGCGTATTGGCTGAAACGTCCTTCAAATGCAGGTAAAAAGTTATATTCAAGGGGCTGATGCTTAAAATTCCGGAAGCGGTCCAGTGCCAGGCGAGGCAGGGTCTGGTTCCGGTCAAGCAGATACGACGACTTAAACCACAGATCGCGCAGGGTATCAATATCGAACGCAAGGAATCCGTGCTCCGTCTGAATCGTCATTTTGCGCTGCAGGCAAACATTCCCGATCAGATGGCAGAGAACGCCGTTGTCATCCAGCGCTTTCATCACGCGTTGCCCTGCATCAGCCTGTATGATGATGCCCGGGTTCTCGCTGAAAAGGCATTTTATCACGTCAGGTTCCCTCAGCCCGGAAAGATCAAGATCCAATCCGATGTCATTCCTGGCAAAGACCATCTCCAGCAGGGTGACGATCATCCCTCCGGCAGAAATGTCGTGACCCGCACTGATCTGCCCATCGGTGATCAACATCTGGATCGTGTTGAAGACGTTCACAAAATAAGCCGGATCACGGACCGTGGGTGTTACATTTCCGGGCTGCCCCAGGATCTGCGCAAAACTGCTTCCTCCAGGTTCAAGCGGCTTCCGCGACAAGTCGATATAAATCAGCTTTTTGAGGGGATCAGGGTCCGGAACGGGGGTGACGATTCTTCGCACATCGGTCACTTCGCTCATTGCTGAGATGATGACGGTCCCCGGGGCGAAAACAACGGTCCCGTCAGGGTATTTCTGTGTCATGGAAAGAGAATCCTTTCCGGTCGGGATATTGATCCCCAGATCAATGGCGAACCGGCTGACGGCTTCTACGGCCCGGTAAAGGCGTTCATCCTCCCCCGGATTTTTGGCAGGCCACATCCAGTTGGCGCTGAGCGAAATGCCACGAATGCCATCCACCAGCGGCGCCCAGATGAGGTTGGTCAGGGCTTCGGCCACCGACAATACCGAACCAGCCTCCGGGTCGATCAGGCCTGCAACCGGGGCATGGCCGATGGCAGTGGCAATTCCCCTTTTTCCCTGAAAGTCCAGTGCAACCGCCCCCAGGTTGTTGAGGGGTAGCTGAAGAGGTCCGGTGGTCTGTTGAAAGGCAACCTTTCCAGTGACCGATCTGTCCACCTTATTGGTCAGCCAGTCCTTACAGGCTACCGATTCAAGTTGCAGCACCTGCTCCAGGTAATCGTGCAGATGCTCTTCCGCATAGACCAGCGGCTCGAACGCGGTCGGGAGTGTAGTATCCTCCATCACGGTCCCTGGCGGTTTGCCAAACATATCGTTCAGATGGAGATGGATCGGGCGGGATTGCTCCTTCTCGTCGATCACTTCAAACTGAAGATCCCCCGTTACTTCTCCCACCACGTACATAGGAGCTCTTTCCCGGTCGGCGATGGCTTTGAGCAGGGGCACATCGGCAGGTTTCAGGATCAGGCCCATCCGTTCCTGCGATTCGTTTCCCATGATCTCCCTGGAGGAGAGGGTTGGGTCTCCGATGGGAAATTTTCGAATGAATATCTTTCCTCCCGTTCTTTCCACAAGTTCGGAAATGGCGTTCAGGTGTCCGCCGGCACCGTGATCGTGGATGGCAACGATAGGATTGCGGGAATTCTCAACCAGAGCGCGCAAGGCGTTGGCCACCCGTTTCTGCATCTCCGGATTGGAACGCTGGACAGCATTCAGTTCAATGGCATTGCCGTATTCACCGGTGGCAACGGAGGAAACCGCTCCGCCACCCATGCCGATCCGGTAGTTATCCCCTCCCATGACAATGATGGCATCTCCGGCTGCGGGGAGATCCTTGAAGCTATCCTCTTTTTTGGCATATCCGATCCCTCCTGCCAGCATGATCACCTTATCGTAACCATAGGATCTGGAAGCGTGTTGATGTTCAAAGGTCAGCAGGCTTCCGCAGATCAATGGCTGACCGAATTTATTCCCAAAATCACTGGCGCCGTTCGACGCTTTGATCAGAATTTCTTCCGGTGTCTTGTAGAGCCATTTTCGCGGCTTGCTTTTCCTTTCCCACGGACGACCGGGCTCCAGCCGGGGATAAGAGGTCATGTACACGGCAGTGCCCGCCATCGGAATGCTGCCCTTTCCTCCCGCCATCCGGTCCCGGATCTCCCCTCCTGTACCCGTTGCGGCTCCGTTAAACGGCTCCACCGTTGTCGGGAAATTATGCGTTTCGGCTTTCAGCGAGAGGACCGTTCCGATATCCCTGATCCTGAAAAAGGCGGCCCGGTCCTGTCGTGACGGAGCAAATTGCTGAACAACAGGTCCCGAGATCAGGGCACAATTATCTTTATAGGCCGAAACCAGCCGGTTCGGATGAAGCCGGGAGGTCTTCCTGATCAATTCAAAAAGGGATTCTTTTTTGCGTTTCCCGTTCAGGATAAAAACGCCATTGAATATTTTATGCCGGCAATGCTCCGAGTTGACCTGTGAGAATCCAAAAACCTCGGTATCGGTCAGCAGCCTGCCCAGCTTCCGGCTGAGCTGTTCCAGATAAGCCAATTCCTCTTGGTTCAGTGAAAGTCCTTCCTGCAGATTATAGGCAGCAATATCATTGATGAGGGTTAGCGGCTCAGGAATTTTATCCACGGTGTACAGATCCTGGTCAAGAGAATGATACCTGGCCTGGAGCATTGGATCAAACATGACCGGATCAGCTTCCGACCGCTGGAATTCCTCAATGCGCCGTATTCCTTCGATCCCCATATTCTGGGTAATTTCCACCGCATTGGTGCTCCAGGGTGTGATCATTTCCTTTCGCGGACCGGTAAAATCACCCGCCAGTGCGGTCAATGACCGGGCACTGGCGCCCCCAAACAGCCATTCCAGTTTCAGAAGATCTTGTTCCTTTGGTGGATGGATATATTCAACGGCAAAAACAGAGGAGGATTTCGTAAAAAAAATGACCATTTAAAGCTGGTTTGGATGGCAAAATGGGATTTTTTCCGCAAATATATAAAATGGTCTATAACGGCAGCGGACGGATCATTTGCCCGGGTTGATTTTTTTCACATCATGGTCCGAAACGCCATAGACCTCACGTTCGATGTTACCTGCAGGTTCCACGTGAACCATCACGTCGTAAACGTTGCCAATGTTGGCTTTAATGCTTTCTTCCACATTTTTTGCGATCTCATGGGATTCATCCACCGTGATGGTCCCGTCCACTTCAATATCGCAGGTGATCATGTAGGAGTTTCCGATCTGGTGAACCCTCATCCGGTGAGGGTTCTGCGCTTTTGGCACACGCCCGACAGCCTTCACGATCTGATCATAAACAGCAGGATCCTTGATCCCATCCATCAGCTCAATATTGGTGCGCATGAAGATCTGGAGGCCCACACGCATGATCCAGACACTGATGACCAGGGCGATGATCTTGTCAATGACGGGCAGGTCATATATCCGCGTAAAAAAAAGACCGATAAGTACCCCAAGGGAAATGATCATGTCATTCTGCATGTTTTTTCCGTTGGCAATGAGCATGGCACTGTTGATCTGCCTTCCCGTGCGAAAATGGATCAGGCTTAAGATCAGTTTTCCGGCAATGGAGATCACCGTCACATAAATGGCCAGCAGGGAGGGGATTGCGGGATATTCCCCTTTGAAAAGCTGAGTAACCGAAGAAATCGCCAGTTGTGCTCCGGCGAAAAAAATGACGAAAGCTAAAACAAGGGTCGCAAGGGTATCCGCTTTTGCATAGCCATAGGCGTACGTTGTATCGGGAGGCCTGGAAATGAAACGTGCAGTGAACAAAGTGATCCAGGAGATAATGATATCCCCGGCTGAGTCGATGCCATCACCCACCACGGCAAGGCTGCCGGAGATGAATCCGAGAACGATCTTCATTACCGACAGGAGGGAGTTCCCGATAATTCCGATCCAGGAGGTCCTGATGATCAGGTGTGTCCGGTCGGTCATGTTTCAAGGGCAGCTAAAAACCGTTCTGCTTCCAGGGCTGCCATACACCCGGTGCCCGCGGCAGTGATCGCCTGCCGGAACACGTGATCCTGAACATCCCCGCAGGCGAAGACCCCTTCCACATTGGTCCTTGTAGAATCAGGAGCGGTAACAATGTATCCATTCGCATCCAGGGTGAGCTGTCCTGCGAACAGGCCGGTATTTGGTTGATGACCAATGGCAACAAAAAATCCCAGCAGGTCCAGTTTCCGGCGTGTCCCCGTTTTCACATTTTCGATGAGTACACCATTGACCCCTGCCGTGTCGCCCAGAATTTCAATGGGAACGTGGTCCCACACAACTTCGATGTTGCCCGTATTCAACACCCTGTGCTGCATGGCCTTTGATGCCCTGAGTTCGTTCCGGCGGTGGATCAGGTAAACTTTGCGGCACATCTTTGAAAGGTAGGAAGCTTCCTCTGCAGCCGTATCCCCTCCTCCGACAACGGCTACATCCTGTCCCCTGTAAAAAAATCCATCGCACGTGGCACAGGCCGACACGCCACGGCCTTTGAATCGTTCCTCCGAAGGCAGACCCAGGTAACGGGCAGTGGCTCCTGTGGCGATGATCAGGGTCTCCGCCAGAAGTTCGGCACCATCCTCGGCCACGATATGGAAAGGCCGTGACGATAGATCCGCCCTGGTGATGATCCCGAAACGGATATCGGTTTTAAAACGCCCGGCCTGTTGCTGGAGATCATCCATTAACTGGGGTCCGGCTACCCCTTCGGGATAACCGGGAAAATTTTCAACATCATTGGTGGTAGTGAGCTGACCTCCCGGTTGCATCCCCGTATACAGCACCGGGTGCATGTCAGCCCTGGCAGCATAAATGGCGGCTGTGTAACCGGCAGGCCCCGAACCAATGATCAGGCATTTTACTTTTTCCATGGGGTGAATTTTTGTGCAAAATAACAAAATAACTTTCATTATCCACACAGGGACCTTCGACAGGTATCCGGAAATAGTGTAGCTTTGAGGTTAAATTGACCGCTATGGAAACTGAAAAAACAAAATCAACATCTGGCCGTGGATGCAGGAGACTTTTTAATAAATTCATCCTTATCGCCATCGCTGTCCTGATCGGAGTCGTTTGCTTTTTATACTTTGGCAGCTACGATGAAGGTGTCAGATCCGGTACCATCGTCAGGATCAGCAAAAAAGGAGTCATTTTCAAAACATACGAAGGACAGCTCAATCTCCAGACCTTCGGAGCAATGAAAAACTCCAGTCCCTTTCTGGAAACATTTGAATTCTCCGTGGAGGGGAAAAACACAGCCATTGTCGATGAACTTCAGGCTGTTTCCCTCACGGGTGAAAGGGTGAGCCTCCATTATACGAAACGCTACGCTGTCTTTCCCTGGAGGGGAAAAACAAAATATTATATCACCGATGTAGAGCGTATCAGGGAAGAAGGGGTTCCATCAAAATAAGGCCTTCAGGTGAAGTCTCTGTAATTAACTTGAATTTTGATATAACCTCACCCTCAATTACTCATAATGATGTTTACCGTGCCAATGATGTCCAACACATTGATCACCCCGTCCGCATTGACATCTGCATTGCCGAAGCAGAAGGGATCGGGATTCAGATCCATTATATAATTGGCTATCGTAATGACATCCAGAACATTGACTATACCATCGCAGTTGGCATCCCCTGGAACATTTGTAACAACTGACTGATAATCCTCCACCTCCCCATCCGTGGCAGAACCCGCATAACTCAATCCACCGCCGGTGTTCACCCGGAAACGAAGGTATGTCGGCCCCAGCGTGGCACTGGCAGGAACCTGGAACGTCAGCGTATTCAGCCCGGCACTGAGAGGCGTGTTTATGAAAATCTGCTCATTGGCATCTGCCCAGCCATTCAGCTGGTTGAAGTCCATCCAGGCGTTCAGCAGGCAAGCCATGGTAACAGTGATCTGCAGCGTAGCCATCTGGCCCTGGATCAGCTGAGTGGTGAAAACCACACCGTCCTCATCATCCACATTGTTCAGATCATCCCCGTCGGCATTCGCTGTGGGCTGGCCATCGGCATCTGCATCCACCAGGAATCCCATCATAAGGCCGGAACCCAGCATATGGCTCGCCCCGTTGCTGGCCAAAAGCGTCGGGTAAGGACCGTCGGGGGCGTCGCCAAAGTCAAACGTCGGCGCAGGCTCCACGATCGTGTTGGTATAATCCTCCACCTCCCCATCGGTGGCCGGTCCGGTAAAACTCAGACCGCCAGTCTGGTTCACGCGAAACCGGAGGTACGTCTGCCCAAGCGCAGCGCCGGCAGGAACCTGGAACGTCAGCGTATTCAGCCCGGCTCCAAGAGGCGCGTTGGTAAAGATCTGCTCACCCGGATCGCCCCAGCCATTCAGCTGGTTGAAGTCCATCCAGGCGTTCAGCAGGCAAGCCATGGTAACAGTGATCTGCAGCGTAGCCATCTGGCCCTGGATCAGCTGAGTGGTGAAAACCACACCGTCCTCATCATCCACATTGTTCAGATCATCCCCGTCGGCATTCGCTGTGGGCTGGCCATCGGCATCTGCATCCACCAGGAATCCCATCATAAGGCCGGAACCCAGCATATGGCTCGCCCCGTTGCTGGCCAAAAGCGTCGGGTACGGACCGTCGGGCGCATCACCGAAGTCATACGTGTCGGGCTCCTCTTCGGTGACCAGCAACAGGTAATCCTCCGTCTCCCCATCCTCAAAACTGCCTGACCCATCCCACACCATCGGGGGAACCGTCACCTCGCTCAGGGTAAACCGGACCCACACATGCCCCGCATTCGGACCGATCAAAAACGACGGCGGCTGCAGACCGGACAATGGTCCATTATAGCCATTGGGCACCGGGAAGTTTACCAAAACATGTTCCGAAGCTATAAGACCACCCGGACACGGTGAACCGCCTCCCCACTGTCCATTCTGGTCCCAGTCGATCAATACGTTCACAAAATGAGGCAGTCCGCTCGGACAAAGATTTTGCACTTGCATGTCGATGTTCGGACCCCATTGCGCTGTCGTGCACGTGTTCCCAAGCGGCGTAGCACCTGATTGGGGACAGGGTACCACGACAGGCGGCAGCCCAGCCAGGGTGAACGCTCCGGGAACAAGCAGTCCCGCATCCCCATCGCCCTGACATTCATCCGCATCATAGGGCGCAAATCCAGGACACAGTCCCGCATTCCCGTCTGACTCAAAATCCACTAACGGCCCGAACCACGCTCCAAAATTGGTGTGCTGTACAATCCCCGATGGCAAGATCGTGGTACACGTCGGGAACTGCCCGATCACGCCGCTCACCGGATACGCCGGCACCCCCTCCGGTGCATCGCCAAAGTCGAGGTTCGGGGGTTCCTCACCAATCATCACCCTATAATCTTCCACTTCTCCCTCCGTGGCAGCTCCCGTATAACTCAATCCACCGCTAATGTTCACGCGGAACCGAAAGTACGTCATTCCCAAGGCAGCATTTGGAGGTACCAGTAGCTGAAGGGCATTTAATCCGGCAATCAACGGCTGGTTGAAGAATATATTTTCTCCCGCATCTGCCCATCCATTCAACTGGTTAATATCCATCCAGGCATTCAGTGTGCAATTAACCGAAGCTACGATTTGAATGATGGCCAACTGTCCGGGAATCAGCGGGGTGGTGAATGTTACCCCATCCTCGTCGTCCAGGCCTGCAAGGTCATCACCATCCGCATTGGCGGTCGGCTGACCGTCGACCTCATTATCCATAGCGGCTCCGATAAAAGTCACCCCATCATTCGTATGCCGTGCTCCGTTACTGGCCAGTAAGGTCGGATAGGGAACGTCGGGCGCGTCGCCGAAGTCCAGGGCTGGATTGGAAATAATGAACAGATAGTCCTCCGTTTCTCCATCCTCAAAACTGCCGGACCCATCCCAATTCGTACCTACCGGTTGATCCGTGATAGAAAACCTGGCCCATACCCATGAAGGATTCGGCCCTATGGTGAACGAGGGAGGTTGCAGTCCTGACAACGGACCCGAATAACCACTGGGTACACTAAAATTAACCAGCACGTGTTCGGTTGCCTGGTTCAAGGGACAAGGGGAGGATCCTCCCCAGCTGCCGTTCTGATCCCAGTCGATCAGCACATTTACATAAGCACTGGCTGGTCTGAAATTTTGTACTGTAATATCTATGCTGGTTCCCCAGGCGGCGGTAGAACAAGGAATCCCCAGAGGCACATTATCATTCATAACGCACGGATAAACAATATATAAAAGAGGATTAACGGTGACGAGCGTGTTGATGAACGCACCTGGTACGATCAAACCAGCATCCCCGCCTCCCTTGCATTCATCCTGATCGTACGGAACGAAACCCGGACACAAGCCGGCATTCCCATCCGGCTCCGTGTCAAAAGAAGCAAAGTAGGCCAGGGAAGTTGTATGCTGTATCCAGGTTGCCGGACCAACACCCGTACAGGTGGGAAACTGACCCATCACTCCGTTTGGGAACACGCCGCTCGGAACATAAGCATAGGCACCCTCCGGTGCATCACCAAAATCGTAATTCGGGGGTTCTTCCCCGACCATTATCCTGTAATCTTCCACTTCTCCCTCCGTGGCAGCTCCCGTATAACTCAGGTTGCCATTCAGATTCACCCTGAAACGTGCGCAGGTCATCCCTGACGCCGCACCTGCAGGAACCTGGAAAAGAAGCGTATTCAGTCCTGTGATGAGCAGGACGTTGGTGAAGATCTGTTCACCGGCATCCGCCCAGCCATTCGTCAGGTTGAAGTCCATCCACGCATTCAGCAGGCAATTGGCCGAAGCGACAATGTTCAGGGTAGCCCACTGGCCAGGGATCATTGCTGAAGTGAAAGTGACCCCATCCTCGTCGTCCAGGCCTGCCAGGTCATCGCCATCCGCATTGGCGGTCGGCTGACCGTCGACCTCATTATCAATAGCGGCTCCGATAAAAGTCACCCCATCATTCGTATGCCGTGCTCCGTTACTAGCCAGTAAGGTCGGATAGGGAACGTCGGGCGCGTCGCCGAAGTCCAGGTTACCCGACGAAGGCGCGACCAGCAACAAGTAGTCTTCGGACTCACCATCCTCAAATGAACCGGATCCATCCCAGTTCATGCCCACAGGCTGCTCTGAGATGGTAAACCTGGCCCATACGTACCCTGAATTGGGTCCTATGACAAAATTAGGCGGGCCGAGACCTGACAAGAGACCTGCATAACCATTGGGTACAAACCAGTCAACCAGGATATGTTCAGAAGTGCCTCCCCAGGAACCATCCTGAGCCCAGTCAACGATTACGTTCATATAACCCGGTGATGCGCTGGGCATGTAATTGGTTACAGTGATATCGACGTTTCCTCCCCAAACTGCCAGGCTGCCGGCAGTTCCCAGGGGTGCCACATCTCCCGGAAGGCAAGGAACCTCCACTCCGCCAACAATGGTGAATGCCCCGGGGATGATCAACCCGGCATCGCCGTCACCTTTGCATTCATCAAAATCATATGGATTGAACTGGGGACATAATCCCCCGTTTCCCTCTCCGTCAAACTCAAACGCAGGACCTAATACGGCTCCAAAGTTATTATGCTCAACCCATCCTGCAGGACCAAGGGTTTTACAGGTCGGGAACGACCCCACGACTCCCGTTGCCGGATAGGCCAGCGCTCCTTCCGGAGCATCGCCGAACTCCCTGGGCTGGGCCACTGAGGAGGAGGTGTGAAAAACAGAAATGAAACTGCCAATGATCAGGAGAGAAATCAGGTTTTTCATGGCGGGAGGATGTTAATGAAACGAACAGGATGATTCTGATCTACTTCGGGAATGGTAAAAAAAATGCCGGATTACCAAGCTCAAGTACCGTTGAACCCACTTCGCCAGGAAGCTTTGCAGAGGCATAACAAAAATGTTAAAGTGTGATCCGCCTCACTTATTCTGTCAATGGGTATATAAAGTAAAGCAGGGACAAATATAATGAATAAATTACTGGTTTTCAAGTATTATTTAAAAAAAGAAAAAGAATTTTACTTCAATTGAATGCGTGTTTTTGTATGTGGAACCGGGACAAATAAATCCCTACCTTTGTACCATCTTCCCGGAAGAGCCGGTGTTCACTAAAAAAAGGCAGACCATAAAAAGAATATCTTCTTTTGGAAAGATCCAATGTTTTTTTAGGGAAAATAACCCCATTGACCTTTAGGTCTGGTATTTTAATCAATAGATACAAAACAGTAAAAATCATGACAAAAAAACTCTCCTTCATTGCATTCATATTTCTAAGTTCCTTTGCTCTGGGCCAGCGTCCGGATCCGCCTGCAACGTTCGATCTGCGGGATGTTGACGGGATCAGCTATGTTACCTCTGTCAAATCGCAGGATGGGGGGACCTGCTGGACCCACGGCGCCATGGCGGCCATCGAAGGGAACCTGCTGATCACCGGGGTATGGGCAGCGGCCGGAGAATCGGGAGAACCCAACCTGGCAGAGTACCATCTGGACTGGTGGAACGGGTTCAACCAGCACAACAATGATGACCTGCAGCCTCCTTCGGGCAGCGGCCTGACCGTCCACCAGGGAGGAGATTACATGGTGACCTCGGCTTACCTTTCAAGGGGTGAGGGAGCCGTGCGCGATATCGACGGACAATCCTTCGACATACCTCCTGCCCGTGATGCTCCCGGTTATCACTACTATTACCCACGCGACATTGAATGGTTCACCGCCGGTGATAACCTGGAGAACATCAACGCGATGAAACAGAGCATCATGGAACATGGCGTGATGGGGACCTGCCTGTGCTCCAATGGCAGTTTCATCAGCAATTACATTCATTACCAGCCGCCAACATCAACCCTCGACCCAAATCATGCCGTGGCCATTGTGGGATGGGATGATGACAAGGCCACACAGGCGCCGTTGCCCGGGGCCTGGCTGTGCAAGAACAGCTGGGGCAGCAGCTGGGGGCTCGACGGGTATTTCTGGATCTCCTATTACGACAAACATTGCGGCCATCATCCTGAAATGGGCGGCATCTCCTTTGGCAATGCCGAACCTCAGCAATATGAGCATATTTATTACCACGATTACCACGGCTGGCGCGACACCTTCACCGGTTGCACAGCCGTTGCCAATAAATTCATCAGCGAGGGTGAGGAGCTGCTCCGGGCGGTAAGCTTTTTCACGGCCGCAAATGGTGTGGAGTACACGGTCACCCTGTTTGATGATTTCATCGGGGGCGAGCTGCAGAACGTACTATCATCCCTGAGCGGTACCATTGAATTCAGGGGATTCCATACCCTCGACCTGGATGAGATGGTGGAACTGGATGAAGGGGACGACTTTTACGTTCAGCTTACCCTTTCCGAAGGAGGCTATCCCTACGACAGAACCTCCGATGTGCCGGTGCTGCTGGGTGCCAGCTACAGGACCATCGTTGAATCTGCAGCCAGTTACGGCGAAAGTTATTACAGAAGCGACGGACAATGGATCGATTTCTATGATTATGACGATCCCTCCGGGTTCCTCCATACCGGCAACTTCTGTGTCAAAGCGCTGACAGTGGCATCAGGGCTGGAAGTGACTCCCGAAGAAAATTTCAAACCCCGGGGCAGTATGGGCGGTCCGTTCACTCCATCCAGCAAAACCTACAGTCTTGAGAACAAGGGCATCACACCTGTTGAGTATTCCGTTGAACTGGATCCGTTGGTGCCCTGGCTTACCCTGACCGGACCATCGCAGGGAATCCTTGATCAGGGTGAGGTCGCTCTGATCACACTGGAGGTCAATGAAAACGCCGCCACCCTTTCTCCCGGAGCCTATCCTTCCGTCCTCCGGTTCATCCGCCTCACCGGTCAAAAGGCTGACATTTCAAGGAATGTGGTGTTACTGGTTGGCGAGCCAATGCTGAAACAACAATGGTCCTTTGAAACAGATCCGGGCTGGACCACCGAGGCCGACTGGGGATTTGGTCAGCCTACCGGATCCGGAGGCGAACACGGTTATCCTGATCCCACCCAAGGGTACACACAGAATAATGTCTACGGATATAACCTGCAGGGGGATTATCAAAACAACCTGCTGGAGAAACACCTGACATCCAATTCTATCGACTGCTCAAACTGGTACGGGGTCCGGCTGAAGTTCATGCGGTGGCTGGGCGTGGAAAAACCACAGTTTGATCATGCGTATGTCAGGGTGAGCAATGATGGGATTAACTGGCAGACCATCTGGACAAACGATAAAGAGATCACCGATAACGACTGGGTCCCCGTGGAGATCGACATTTCAGATGTGGCCGACCATCAGCCGGATGTGTACCTCCGCTGGACCATGGGATCCACCGATGCCGGGTGGAGGTACTGTGGCTGGAACATCGACGATGTTGAGCTCTATGCCCTTGAGAATGTGGTCACACACGTGCAGGATGAACCGGCACATTCCTTCCGGCTGCTGGGCAACCACCCGAACCCCTTCTGTGAAAACACACAGATCACCTACGAGCTTTCCAACCCTTCGCACATAACCCTTACCATTCATACTTTGGATGGCAGGCTGGTCAGAACACTCCTCAACCGTACGGAAACGCCCGGAGTAAAATTGATCGCATGGGATGGAAAGGATATGTCGGGTTGCCGTGTCAAACCCGGTGTTTATGTGTACCGGTTAACGGCCGGTGACAGGTCATTCCATAAAAAAATGATCCTCTTGAACTAAGAAACCGCTCCTTCCGTGCATTCTCCAGCCAGGAAACGGATACGGTGACCTGCACCGTGACCATCTGTCATCAGAAAATGATGGAAATGGTCACGGTCTGTCCGGGTTGCGGATATTGATTGATGACCTCCGCCGTGATGTCGTCCCTCACACCCTCCAATGCTCCGGGAATGAACATCGAGCAGACCCCGGAAGCATCCAGTTCAAAGGTTTGTTCTTTTGTATACCCATCGCTACCGACCATGGAAAGTTTGGCCTGATCAATCCCCGGGATCACGTTCAGGATCGTGGCATAGATGGTATATCCCTGGTTGGGATCAGGATCGGGCGGTGATGTGGTAAGATTACCGATGACGGCATAGGCATCGTAGACAATGTTGATCTCCGGTAGGGACGAGCCGGAGGGACTGAAGTTGGTTTCGCCCCTTTTGGCGGGCAAATTGGGATGCAGGGAATTCACGAATACGTGAATGCTCTTAGCAGAGTAAATATCATAGGTGAACGTCCCGATCGTATGGACCGAATTGGCCCTGCAGAGCCATACATAAGCAGTAAGGATCGCCTCGCAGGCAGCAAAACCCGCCGTAAATGACAGGCAGATCTGTTCTTTGGCAAGTGTGATGGGAATGGCACCCATACAGAGGAGGGTGAGAAGATTCTTCGCCTTGTCTGAAAATCCGGCCGGTGGTGGTGGTGCAGGATTGGAAGGGAAGAAATAGTTGAACTTACCGGGTCCCTCGGGAATGATCTTCAAAGCCCCGGTTTTGCCATCCGGTGCTTCCCACATGCCCAACACGGTGTTTCCTGTGACCGGGTTGACGGTCTGATTGAAATAAGTATGGATATCGCCTTCGAGCTCCAGACCTGATTTAAGCGAAACAGGCGGGGCTTCCTGCCTTGGGGGCTGCTGAACAACAGGTGCGTTCGCATCGCTTCGTCTGGTGAAGCTTGTCTCCGTTTCCTTTCTGACGCCCGGGCATCCGCAATCCCCAACCTTCTTTGCACTCTGGGGATTGAAAGTAATCTGAAAGGATTCCATGTGATCAGGGAGGGTGTATACCACCACCACCTGGGTGTCCGATACATACTCAAGGGTCATGTAACCGTTGGCTTCACTGCTCAGGGAGGTGGTTCTTCCCTGGTCATCGAATGTGATGACGGTGCGGCTTTCCTCTGAAAGGTCCTCCCCGTCGACAATGGCCTGGGTGATTTTCGTTGGCAAACCCTCGCTGTCCTTTTCCCCTATGAAGGTGGCCTTCCTTCCTGCACTGTCGTACTGGATGATCTGGCCATCTTCAGGATTTACAAAGAGGGTTTCCGTAAAACCCTCCTTCGGTTCCTCTTCGTCATCGTCTTTCTGGAACAGGTCGCAGCCTGCATAAAAAAGGCTGAGAAAGAAGGCTACGAGTACAATCTTTAGGCTAAAAAAATCGGGTTTCATAGTCTGGAATTTTAGTGAATATTTAAGCATCTAAAAATATAAAACTATCCATAATTACAAAAAATTTGTCCTTATTTTTATTCATTAATATAAACATCTATAAATCAACAAGATATTAATTAAATTGTTTTTTTCCCGACAAAGGAAGGAAATCTGCATCCATACAGCTGACAAACCGCGCTGCCGGAAATACGTGGTAACGCAATAAAACGTACATTTGTAACACAATCATTCCCATGCGGGAGCTTATCAAAGCATAACAATGCCACGAAGGACCAATTTGTTCAGAAAGTTCAAGTTCTACCTTATGGCAGGAGCGCTGCTTCTGCTGGCAGTGCTCCTGCTTTTCAACAAGGTGTTCATCATCGGATTGATCGTTCTGGGCCTCACCGCTTTCCTCGTTCTGTTATGGGAATTCCTCCTGAAAGAAAAAATGCAGCAGATCGATACGTTGAATGAGGAGCTGTTGAAAGTGAAAGCTGAGAACCAGAAATTAGAACAGGAAAATGAAGACTATGCAAAAAGAAAGCTGAACATCTCCGAGATCAACACGGTCCTGGAGCTGGGTCTTTTTGAAGTCAACACCAATTTTAAAAGGACGGTGAATCAGCAGTTCAATAGCAAAGGAAAGGATGTACAGTTCATTGGCGTGATCAACGTTGATTTCATCGCAAAATACGGAGTGGATTTTCATAAATTGATGTTCAAAATAGACGAGGAGAACAGGGAAATTTTCATCAAAAATGCAGATCCGGAATTCTTATCCTTTACGAAAAGGGCCTGCACTTGGGAAATCGCCGAGATACTGGAATTGAACACCCCTTTTTTTGGGAGCGAACACTGGAAAACGAATCCCAGGCTGGACCATATTGCCAGCAAACTTAAAGAGGAAATCAGGGCACAGGTGGAGAAAGATACGGAAAATGGTCCTTCCGAATTAAAATGGATCACCGAACCCCTCCGGCATCACGTTGAAAGGGCACTTGAGCTGATCTTCGGCGTGAAGGGTTACAGCATACGGTTTACAGAGCTGCAGGGTGCGGATTATTTATCGCTGGAGGATTATACCAGGAAAAACAACCAGAAACAGCTTATCCAGCCTTCATCCTGACAGAAGGGATCTCTACCAGGGCCGCCTCAATGAGCCTGGCATGCTTCGCACTTAACGTATAAAAAGTCACCACAACCCTATGTTCCTTTTCGTTTTCCTGAAGGAACCGGATGGCAGGCTCTTCTTTCAGGCTACTCCAGGGTAAATTCAAAATGGTGTCGTGGATCAGGGTTTCGACCTGGTATTTGCTCAGCGAAGAGTCGACGAGAAGATGAACAACAGTACCTTTGAGCACACCAGGCTGAACCCGTTCGATGATCATTTCGTGGTTAATTCTCGAATAGGGAACCCGGAGCATCTGACCATCGTCTGTTATGATCTTCAGGCAGGTGAGATGCTGGGATTGGATGATGCCTGAGATCTCTCCCGCCCGGATATGCGTACCTTTTTTCAGCGAATACTTCACTCTGAAAACAATACCGGCAAATAAATCCCTCAGCAGGTACCATCCCAGAAAACCGACGACGAGAAGAATAAGGACAGAAAGAAGATACGGAAAGAAGAACTCGTTTCTGAACAAGTAATCCATCGCCCAAAAGATAAAGAACAGCCAGGCGATAAATCCGAGTACCACCCTGAGATGATGCAGAAAACCCATTCTGGCGAACCGGTACGACAGATATTTCAACAGGAATCCGATAAGTTTCAGTGCCAGAAAGATCAGCAAGGCAATAAGGAGCGCAATGATAAACTTCATTCTCAGCAGTTTATGAAATTGGCTGGAACCAGATCATACAAATCCTTCCTTTTTGAATGCCCTAACCAGATGCGGTTCCAGATACGTATTCACATTGTACAGGTTTTCATTTCGTTCTTCGATCAGGCCAACCCTTTCCATCGAGATAATGATATCTTTTGCACGTACACTATCCATATGGAATATCCTGGCCATTTTATCACAATCCATTCTTTTTTGCAGAATCATATTGATCAGCACCAGTTTCCAGTCCTCATCCAGTTGCGACAACCTACTCATATCGGGAAGGCGCGGAGGTCGTATGTGGATCCGTTGACCGAAGACCCCGGTGATGTTGGCAAGCCAGGCCTTGAGGGCCATTCCGGGATTACCCTCTGAGTAATCAAAATAGGCATTGAAAAGGCTTGCCATCCGTATCTCTGACAGTTCTTCCTCATCCGTTTTGTTCAAGACAAACTTCAAACCACTTGAATGATGCCTGCGAATGATCATTTCCTTCAGATCCAATGCATCAAATGGACTCAGGGTGATGATGCTGATGAAAGCCTCCTGAAGCTTGACCATTCTCTGCATCAGGTCATAGGTGAACGGGTTCATGTTGACCACAAAGAGGACCTTTCTGCCGTAATCGTTGATCATCCGCTTGAGCAGTTTGACCACTTCCCATCCCTGTACCGAACGCTCCCACCAGAGTTCAAGATCGTGGATCATCAAAACACTATCTGAGGAAAGCGATGACAGGATCTCCTCAACGGAACCCTGTGTACGGGTCACTTTCTCCAATTCGGCTGTGAATTCCGACACCTGGCAGGAGCCTTCCGGAACGGGAAAAAGATGGTAAACCTGTTCTGAACTGAGAAGCTTTGCGGCCATATTCTTACAAAAAGTCGTCTTCCCTGCATTTCGCTCTCCGAGGATCAGGATCCCGCCCCCGTAACCGGAATGATGCCGCATCACAGCGATCCTGAACATTTGCTCTTCCTTTTCACGCCGGATCCAGAAGTCTTCGTTGATACTTGATCGGCCGCTGTACAGATTTTTGTAAAACTGGGGCAATTTTTCGAGTACTTTGTCTTTAGGACGCACCTGTTCAGCCAGGTCAATGATCCGCTGTGTTCCCTCCACTCCGGGCCCGGTTTCCGTGATCTTCCTGGCCAGGAGTATTCCCTCACTTCTTGAATAAAGCACCTTTGCCAGAAGACGCCTGAAAGCCTGATTCAACCTCTCTAAATAAATGTCCACTTTCTTTCGTACAGTTTTACCCTGGGGTTGACGTAAAAAGCGTGAATAATTGGATAATGTCAAAGGAATCCGATAAACGGTAAGCTGACCGAACACTTCCTGTAACGATCTGTCGATCCCATTGATGATATGTTCCTCCTCCCGGCGTATCTTTTCCTCTTCGTTCTGTATCTTCTCACTGGCCTCCTCAACAATGGAAACGATCACACGGGTCTTATCCGACAGATCGTCAGGAATATTTTGAAGATTAAAATACGTCAGGGTCAACAGATCCTGGATCGTGAGTATCGGGCCTTTCAACTTTTCGGTGCTTTCTTCCAGCTGGTCGTGGATCGTGCCAAGGAACCCCGATTCGATGTAAAAGCGAGTGATCTTACGCAGGGGGACCTCCTGTGGCTCTGGTGATTCATCCGTTTGAGCCTCTGCTGAACCGCCGGAAGGAATAACGATGCTCTCCGGTAGTAACTCTGTCAATTTGAGAACCTCATCCCCAAGTGTGTCAAAGTCCTGCAAAAACGTAAGGTCGTTATTGATCGCCTGGATGCGCTTTTTTAAACCGGTGAGCTCGTTCACATTCCCGCTGAACTTTTCCAGTTTTGAGCGAACCTTTTTAAGTTCCAGACAGTAACGGTTGTTCAATTGCTGATTGATGGACAAATACAGCTCATTAATCTTGTCTTTGACGCGATTCCTGTATGATTGTACCAGTAGGTCCAGGTGGATCTTATTGACCTGTAAGAGGGTTTGATCGTACCATGTTTCGGCGAATCCGGCATTTTCCTGAATCAATTTCTCATAATGGTTCCTTTTTCCGCGTTTTCGGCGTATCCGGAAATTGACATCGGCCTTTCCCAGGTCGTTACTCATCCGCTGAAGGTTCTTGTGGAACTCCGCTAACAGACGACGCTGCTCCTGTTCGGTGCGCTTCTTGATCCCTTCGCTTGACGCAGCAACTTTATCTTCGATGATCCGACGGTGTTTGATGACTGCATCCAGAAATTCATCCTTGTTCGATGCTTTTTTTAGGAGGGTTTCCAGCAGTTCATCCACAGAGATGGTCAGCGCGTGGCTTTCCGATAACTGGTTGAACAGGTCATTTTGAAACTGTTCAAGAAAGTCACTGAGAAAAACATGCTGATTGTTTCGCAGATAATAAGCCGCGATCTCCTGATAGTGGATCTTTGCCATCCAGGTTGCGCCGGGGCGGAGATGAGTTATGCGCCTGCGGAATTTAAACCACTTCAGCAAAAAGGGGTCCTTTTTCCGTATGGCAAGGTCTTTCGTTTCATAGGGAATCTCGATCCTGGCCGGAAATTGCAGGAGGGCCTGGTCAAGCTGGTTGATGTACCAGTTGATTCCGCTATCCAGCGTTGACTTCTGAAGATCAAGTTTCCTGGAAATGAGATCGGTGAAGATCCTGCTGGTTCTGAAATAAAAATCGTTGCTGATCTTGATCAGGGTTTTTGTCCTGCGGTATGCATCGGGAAGGTCGCCAAGCTGATCAATCTGGTCAAAAACCTTTTGAATGGCTGAATGGATTTCCCCGGCAAGCTTTTCAAGGTCCTGAAATACAGGAATGAACGTTTTTTCAAAGAAAAGGGCGTGCATCTGCCTTCCATGGATATCCATTTTGGCGATATCCTCCTGAACAACAGGGTATGGAGGAGCCTCCACGGCGGGCAGATCCGGATCCTGAGGCGGGAGGATGGTGCGCCCTGCATCAGGCTGCGGTTCCATGCCGAGATCAAACGATTCAAAATGGGAGGAGCTGTTCACCAGCAGGAAGGTACCAAGATGCTGCGACAGTGTAAGGACATTGTCAAAAACACGATCGATGTTCTGGTACTCCAAGTCGGGTAAACCGATCAATGTCAGGTCCGAAGCCCCTGATTCCCTGCAGATGACATCTTTAGCCGGCAATCCGTCGGCACTGTTGTCAATGATTTTAATTTCCATGGTGATCCGGTACCGGGTAAGGATCTGTTGCAGGATCTTGTGCAGGCTTTCTGTCCTGGCACGGACATTATTGATGACCATTACCCTGATACGGGCATCTTTCCAGTCACCCTCCGAAGTGAAATGTCGCAGGAGAAAGGTCGAAAAAATAAGGTTTCGGCCCTTGCCGCTCCACCAGACATCGATGGTTTTTTTCTCACCAAATTTTTTCGAAGTATTGTAATTCAATAAAATGCTATTGAAATTACTTTCTTTAAAGCCTTGAATAAGGTGCAAAAACTGCTCCTTATTTTTTGCATTTTTGCTCCACCCCATCAGGATCGTATTGGGTTCAATCCCTGAAAAACCATATACACGGGCAATTTCATCCATGCCCTCATAGATGTTGCGGCACTTATGCTGATGAATGAGGAATTCATCCTTTTTCCCTGACGCGGAAAAATAACGCTGGTCCTTGATCAGTCGTGGCTCCCTGGATTCCACCAGTTCAAAGGCGGAAAACATGCCCAGTCGGCCACTGAAGGCTTTCGCCATTTCAACCAGATGAGGTCTTGCCGTATCCTGCCCGCAAAAAAGAATGATATTGGGCCGCCAGTTACGGGTATTCTCGGAGGATTTTTTCAATCGCCGCAGGCCAGTCCTGACCATTGTAGCCCACACACTGCTCCAGGTATCCCCGGTTTCCAGTACCAGTTGCCTTCTCTTGAGTACGACAAAAAGCAATCCCAGGATGACCACACCAGCGATCATGGCCAGAAAGTCAAGCTGGATCATTACAATAAAACAGGCCACCGATCCCAGAATGCTAACCCAGGCCGGTGTTTTGAAGGATGGCCGGAAATCGGGACTGGTGATTCGTTCAAAGGCAGCGCTCAGGTTCAAAAATCCATAGGTGGTGATGAAAAATATGGAGACGATCCGGGCAATAACATTCAGTTCGCCGATCAGAATACCTGCTTCAGCGATCAGGAAGGTAAGCAAAAGGGCATTGCGTGGTTCATTGGCAACGCCCGCGCCCCTGGAAAAAATACGGGGGGTGATTCGGTCGATGGCGGTGGACTGCAAGATTCTGGGGGCAGCCAGGATACTTCCAAGGGCTGAACTCAACGTGGCACCCCAGATACCGGCGATCACAAGTTCCGGTACCAGGGCTATTTTGAATAAGGCACGGGGATCCGTGGCCAGCAACCCGGCATCCACTTTATAGGAATAAAAAAATGCCAGAATGATGTAAACGACCAATCCAATGATTATGGCCGAAATGGTACCCCTCGGGATCGATCTGTTGGGATTTTTCAGATCACCCGACATGGAAACGCCCGCTTCGAAGCCCGTCACTGCAGGGAAAAAGATACCAAACAGAACCATCAGCGGAATACCAGTGCCCTGTCCGAAAAAATTGGGCGATGAAGGTGCCATGTCATGCCGGCCCATCAGAATCGAGAGCAGCGACAGCCCCATGGCGATCATGATCAGGTACTGGGCTTTGATGGCAAGAGAAGCACTGATGAAGGTAATGATGGTCACCACCAGGAGAATGATACTTCCGGTGATGCGGATGGAGCGGATGTCCATCGGTAAATTGAAGTATCCGAGAAAGCTTTCTGAAAAACCAATCAGGTAGAGGCTCACGGCAAAAGACAATCCGACAAAAAGGGCCAGGCCGAGGGTCCCGCCGATGGGCAGTCCCAGGCTTCGCGAAATGATGTAATAGGTGCCGCCCTCTTTTACTTTCTTATCAGTGGCAATGGAGGATACACTCAGTCCGGTGGTGATGGAGATAAGATGGGCGATGAAAATGATACCCAGTGTGCCGAATAATCCCGCTTCCCCGACAATCATCGGCAGTCTCATATACATAATGACTCCGAGAATGGTCAGGATCGAAGGAGTGAACACCCCTCCAAATGTCCCGAATCGTTTTGCCGTAGTCATAGATGGAAAATTTTCCCCACCAATGAAAAATGATTCCTTCGATGGGCACTTTGACAGTACAATATTAAAAAATTATGTTCTGCATTGCAAGATAATCGAATTTATATAGATTTGCATAAGACAACCATGAAGAATTTCGATCAAGTAGTAGATTGGTTTCATTCGGTATGGAACCTTGAATTGTTCCACCTCGGTGAAAGTATTTTCACCACCAGGACTATCATTCTTCTGATAATTTCTCTTTTTCTGCTTTTGTTTCTGGCGTCAAAGATCCGAAAACTGCTCGTAAAAAAAATATTCCCAAGGTATAACCTCGATGTTGGTGTTAGCCAGGCCATTGCAAACATTGTGCGTTACTTTCTTGTCCTGCTGGGATTGCTGATCATATTCCAGACCACCGGAATCGACCTGAGCGCTCTGGGAATACTGATAGGAGCGCTGGGAATTGGGATCGGATTCGGATTACAAAGTGTCACCAATAATTTTATCAGCGGCATTATCATCCTTTTTGAAAGGCCTGTAAAGGTGGGTGACAGAGTTGAAATTGACGACCTCTCTGGTAATATTGTGAAGATTTCAGCCAGGGCCACCACCATCATCACCAACGACAATATCACCGTCATTGTACCCAATTCTGATTTTATTAATTCAAGGGTCATTAACTGGAGTCATAATGACAGAAATGTCAGGTTGAATTTCCCGGTTGGGGTGTCCTACAAGGAGGATCCCGAAATGATCCGTAAAATCCTGATTCAGGTTGCGGATGAAAATCCGGGTGTTTTGAAAAACCCCAGGCCCGAGGTGCTTTTTGATGAGTTTGCCGATAGCAGCCTCAACTTTATCCTGCGTGTATGGACTTCCGAATACATTGATACACCCATAATTCTGAAAAGCCAGCTATATTATGCCATATTTACCAGGTTCAAGGAAAATGCGATTGAGATCCCCTATCCGCAGCGGGATATCCATTTGAGAACAGGGTTTGAAATGGATTGATGCCAAAGCGATCATCCACGGATACAACGCCTGGTATTTCAAATGAAACAAGCTGTCAACACTGTTGTAACCGATCCTAATTCAATGGATTTAATTCTTTTATATGAAAGAATATGCTTCTTCGTTCATCGGAATGCTTTGGCTGTTATCTGTCTCCTTATCCCTGAACGCCCAGGATCAACAGATCACACCCACACGTGTCATTACCGGTGAATACCTTGGGGAAACCCCGCCATTACGGGATTTGCCGACCCTCACTGAGGCCGACTGGCAACGTATGGTGGAAAAAGCAGAACGAAAATTGCTCAATCCCAAGCTACGGACACGATCATATCCTTTTGCAGCCACAGCGCTTCCCCAGGGCCCGGATCCGGTTTGGCAAAGGCAAGGTGGGGCCGATCGCATTTCCAGGGCCCCAATCCTTAACTTCAACGGGCAGGATTCGCCCTACTACCCTCCTGATGCCAATGGTTCCGTGGGGCCCAACCATTATATGCAAACCATCAATACGGTTTATGCCATCTATGATAAATCCGGAATGCTGGTTGCCGGCCCCTCCGCTTTGAATACGCTTTTCGCAGGCGTCGCCGGATCTACGTGCAACGATGGCGATCCCATCGTCCTGTATGATGAGCAGGCTAACAGATGGCTGGTAGCCGAATTTTCCATTTGCGGCTCAAACGACTACCTGCTGGTAGCTGTGTCAACTACCAGCGATCCAACCGGTACCTGGCACAAATACTCCTTCGATGTTGCCGACATGCCCGATTATCCGAAGTTCGGGATCTGGCGGGATGGATATTACCTGGGCACCAATAATTCGACGGGCAATGACATTTATGTCCTTGAAAGAGATCAAATGCTCATCGGTGGCACGGCTCAGGCTGTTGGTTTCAACAATCCCTGGCGCCCGACCACGATCGACGGTTTCATGTGCGTGCCGCCACTGGATAACGACGGCCCTTTTGCCCCCGAAGGTGAACCGGGCCTGTTCATAACCATCAACGATGATGCGATCGGCGGCGGCAGCGACCAGCTCTGGATCTACGAACTGGATGTTGACTGGACAACGCCTTCCAGCTCCACCTTCACCCGTTCCCAACAAGTGAACGTGGCAGCTTTCGACAGCAATTTCGGCAGCAACTGGGACAACATCAAACAGCTGGGAACCTCGCAGGAACTGGACGCCATTCCCCAGGTGATCATGAATCCACCTCAGTACCGGAATTTCAACACCTATGAGACGATTCTCTGTTGTCATACGGTTGATGTGGATGCCACCGACCACGCCGGGATCCGATGGTATGAACTGCGGAGGGTTTCCGGCGGGGACTGGACGGTGAGGCAGCAGGGGACGTATGCTCCGGACAGTCATTCCCGGTGGATGGGAAGCATTGTGCTGAACGGGCAGAACGAGATCGGCCTGGGATATTCTGTTTCCAGCTCTTCCATCTACCCGGCCATTCGCTACTGCGGACAGTCAGCTGATGGATATGCCACCGCCAGCGGCATCCTCGATGTACCGGAGGAGATCATCCAGGATGGCGTTTATTTTCAGTCATCCTATAACCGCTGGGGTGATTATTCGGGCATGCAGGTTGATCCCACGGATGATGACACTTTCTGGTTCACCTCTGAGTACATCGGGACCGGGGGCGCACGGAAAACCAAAATTGCCAGCTTTATCATCGGCACGATGCCGCTGGCGGCCAATTTTTCAGCAAGCACGACCACACCGCTCCCCGGGGGGACCGTTGCTTTCACGGACCTCTCCACTGGCAGTCCAACTTCCTGGTCCTGGGAGTTTGAGGGTGGCACACCAGCCACCAGCACCCTGGAAAACCCAACAGTGACCTATGACACGATCGGGATCTATGATGTCACCCTGACTGTGAGCGATGGGGATGAAAGCGACACAGAAACCAAGACGAATTACATTCAGGTCGATCTGGCCTATTGTGCTTCAGGTAGCGCTGACTATTCGGATGAATGGATCGCGCAGGTCGCCTTTGGTTCCTTTACCAAAAATTCCGGTGCTGCAGGCTATTCCAATTTCACTTCCGACACCATTCCTGTCAATTCGGGAGAAACTTACAGTATCATCCTGACTCCAGCATATGCAGGCACTGTGTATGCTGAATACTGGAAGATCTGGATCGATTACAATCATGATGGGGACTTTTCGGATTCCGGCGAAGAGGTCTTTACGGCCAGCAATAAAAAAAACGCGGTTACCGGTTCAGTGGCTATTCCTTCTGATTTATCCGTAACCACAAGGATGCGTGTTTCCATGAAGTATGGCAGTGCTCCCGGTTACTGTGAATCGTTCACTTACGGGGAGGTTGAGGATTTTACCATCCTGATCGGTCCTGAAACACCTGCAGACAGTTATGTATACCTGAAGACCTTCCTGCAGGGAGCCTACAACACCGCCACGGACCTGATGCGGACCGACCTGAATGCAGGCAGCTACTTACCCCTCCTTCAACCCTATGCAACCACACCCCTGGCTTACGAAGGCACCGAGTCGGTAACCTCCTTTAACGCCGATGCAGTGGACTGGGTCGTTGTTGAGCTCCGAACGGATACGCTGGCCAGCACCCTGGTGGCACGACAGTCAGCCCTTCTGCTGAGCAATGGGTGGATTGTCGGCACCGATCAGGTCAATCCGCCGTTATTCAATGAGATTGTCCAGGGAAATTCTTATTATGTGGTCATCTATCACCGCAATCACTTTCCGGTGATGACCGCCAGCGCCATTATCCTTCCCAATACCCAGGCCACCAGGTATGACCTGACGGCCTCCGCCGCCAATGCATACAGAACCTCCAACGCGGTCTTCCCCCTTGAAACAGGAGTTTACGGGCAAATAGCCGGGGACGTCAACTGGGATAAACTGTTAAGGTACAGTGGAGCGAACAATGATAAATCCTATGTGTTTGTCCGGATCGGATCGCTGATCCCCTCCCCTGCAATGAACGATATCGTCACCGGTTACTATCCGGAAGACGTGGATATGAATGGAATCATTCGCTACAGCGGTACAGGGAACGATCCGGCGATGATCTTCACCAACATTGATTATTTTACCGACCCGACATACACTACCAGTACCTGGATTAGTGTTGTGCCGGTCAATTACTGATGACTGTGCAATCTTAATGGATCGGTCGGGGTAATTTTCACATTCCGTATAACTGGCATAAACCCCAGGGAGATCCCTGGATCCTTTTTTCTGGCGCAAGCACCGAAGAATTTAACCATTTACCCCTCCCCCGTCGAGGTTGTGACAAAAGGAATTATTATAATAAAAACCGCAAAGACGCAAAGTCCTCATAATCAATATTCTTTTTCTTAGTGGCTTCACGACTTTGCGGTGTAAAATGACTTTTGATACAACCTCGTGCAGGGGTGGGGTACAAAAAAAAACGAAACTCCTAATTATCAGGAGTTTCGTTTTCTGTCGGAGTGGCGAGATTTGAACTCGCGACCTCTTGACCCCCAGTCAAGCGCGCTAACCAGGCTGCGCTACACCCCGGGTGTGGGTGTGGGTGTGGTGGTGCAAAATTAGGATAAATTTGGTTTTTTAGCGCATTTTTGATCAGATATTTGATTTAGAGGCTAAATTTGTTTGGTTTTAACCAATCAAGACCTTATGGATCGACTGAATAAATACCTGATTGCAGGGGCTTCCTGTGTCATTCTGGCGGCCGGGCTGCACCAGATCGCCAGCCTGGTCAACCCGTTCCTGCTGTCACTGTTGCTGGCTTTTGCCATTTTACCCCTGACCAACTGGATGATCAGGATCAAGATCCCGAAGTACGGGGCCGTGGCACTTACGTTCATCCTGGTGCTCGTCGTGGGTACGCTGGTGAGCATCCTTGTCGGAAATTCCATCGTACGCTTCATCAACGATCTGCCGGCTTATGAGGTGAAGGTCAGGGCATTGTACTCAACCGTGAACGAATGGTTCGTTTCGATGGGTATCGATACGTCCAAACTTTGGTCATGGGGCATCTTCGATCCCGCCAGGATCCTGACCCTCGCTTCCTCTACCCTGTCGCGGATCGCCTCGATGTTAAGCGGTTTCTTTTTCATCAGCATACTGGTCGTGGTCTTCCTTTTTGAATTCCTGGTACTGAACAAAAAAATGGCCGGCGGAGCACTCCGCAACCACCTGGTCCTTTCCCGTTTTGGCCCGTTCAGCAACGACATCACCAAATACCTGTCGGTCACGGCCCTCTCAGGGTTCATTTCCTCCCTGGCCGACCTGATCCTGCTCTGGATCCTGGGCATCGAGTATGCCATCCTCTGGGCAGTGCTGGCCTGGTTCCTGAGCTTCATCCCCACCATCGGGTTCATCATTTCCATGATCCCCCCGGCCCTGCTGGCGCTGATCCTTTTCGGCTGGCAGAAGGCCCTGATCCTGATCGCTGGCTATGTCATCATCAATACAATCTCCGACAATGTTGTACGGCCCCTGTTCATGAAGGAGGGACTGAAAATATCCTTTCTCGAATTGTTCATTTCACTGATCTTCTGGACCTTTCTGCTGGGGATCATCGGCGGGATCGTCAGCGTTCCACTTACGATGGCGGTGAAGGAGGTGTTTGCAGCGTTGAGTGATGATCAGAAGACAGAAGACAGCAGTCAGAAGTCGATCCTGGTGGCCAAAACCAAGCGAGGGATCGGTATTGGGAGGAGGAAGGGTAGCCGGTAGCCGGTAGCCTGTAGCCGGTCGGCGGTAGCCGGTAGCCGGTAGCCGGTAGGCGGTTGCCGGTAGCCGGTCGGCGGTCGGCGGTCGGCGGTCGACGGTGGAGCGAAGCGACGTCCCGACGAAAGTCGGGATAAACTCCGCGCCGAGCAAATGACAACAAATAACGCGAGGCCTGAAAGGCCGAGCAAATGACCACAAATAACCATGAATAACCAATCAACCTCCCGCCGGAATTTCCTCAAAACCGCTGCTTTGGGAGCAGCAGGAGTCGGACTGGGTCTCAGGAGCCTGGCAGCGGACCGGTCAGCGACGCCCGGCGAATCGCGGTCACCGAACCGGATCCGCGGTCAGAAAAGCGTGATGGGCCTGGCCTGCGAACCGCTGGAAAAGGTCCGCATCGGTGTCATCGGCCTGGGCATGCGAGGAATGGAGGCCGTGGAACGCCTGCTCTTTGTGGAAGGGGTGGAGATCAGCGCAGTGTGTGATGTGCTGCCCGAACGGGTCGGCAAGGCACAACAGATCGTCACCGATAGGGGAAAACAACAACCGGCAGGATTCGCGGCAGGTGAAAACGACTGGATGAACCTGTGCCAGCTCGAAAACGTCGACCTGGTGTACATCTGTACGCCCTGGGAACTGCATACGCCCAACGCGATCCATGCCATGCAGCAGGGGAAGCATGCCGCCGTGGAGGTTCCGGCCGCCCTGACGCTGAAACAATGCTGGGAACTGGTCGATACGGCCGAACAGACCCGCCGGCACTGCATGATGCTGGAAAACTGCTGCTACGACTTCTTTGAGCTGGCCACCCTAAACATGGCCCGCCAGGGCGTCTTCGGTGAGATCATGCATGCCGAATGTGCATACATCCACGATCTGCGCTGGCTGAAATTCGATAAGGAAAACGGATACCACGCTATGTGGCGCCTGAAACACAGCATGAAACATACGGGAAATCCCTACCCCACCCACGGGCTGGGTCCCGTAGCCCAGATCCTGGGGATCAACCGCAGCGACCGGATGGCGTACCTGACCTCGATGTCGGCCAACCAGCTCGGCATGAGCCTCTACGCTGCCAATACATTTGGCAACGATTCCCCGGAAGCACGTCAGCATTATGAGCTGGGCGACATGAACACAACCCTGGTCAGGACACACCGTGGCAAAACGATCCTGATCCAGCACGACACCACCAGTCCCCGCCCCTACAGCCGCATCCACCTGATCAGCGGCACAAAGGGCATCGCCCAGAAATGGCCCGATCAGCGTATCGCCCTGGAACCTGAATCCCATCAATGGCTGCCTGAAGAAAAAATGGATCAAATGCTGCAGCAATACGAACATCCGCTGGCCCGGAAGGTGGGCGAAAAAGCAAAAGAGGTGGGTGGCCACGGCGGGATGGACTTCATCATGGACTGGCGGCTGATCCACTGCCTGCGCAACGGCCTGCCGCTCGACCAGGATGTGTACGATGCCGCAGCCTGGTCAAGCATCGTGGAATTAAGCGAACGATCGGTCCGAAATCACAGTCAACCGGCCGAAGTGCCCGACTTCACGCGGGGGGAATGGGAATCGCAACTCCCGCTGGGCATCGTGGAATGAATCCATCGCGGGTTCCTGCACTCCTCCCCTGCTGGCAGGGGTGGCGTACATTAAAACGATGATCCTCTTTGATTGCGATATTTCTTGTACTTTTATTGACGGAATCAAGATCATTGATCGAAACCCTTTTTGATGGGGTCATCATCTTTTTTTAGGTTCAATGCATTGATTATGAGAGGAATAAAAAGATACGGGCCATTCACCCTGATCCTCTGGATGTGTGCTGCAGGCGTTCTTGCTCAGCCAACAGATGAATTTCGTCCCGCTTCAGGGACCGAATTCATTGAGTGGGTTACCGACGCCTATGGCAGCGACGACCTGCTGGTTAGCGGAAGCATTTATATACCGTCCAGTCCGTTGATCGACCGCCATCCCTTTTTCGAACGGGAGGAATGGTTCAACGGAACCGTGTATGTCGAGGGCCGCAGGTTCGACCGCCAGGAGATCAGCTATGACCTTACAACGAAAAAAATGATCCTGAACGCCGTGTTCAAAGAGGGCGCCACCGTCAGGATCGTCCTCAACAGCTGGAAGATGGATTCCCTTTACCTGGACGACCATCTTTTCATCAACAACAAACACCTGGCGCTGGGTGAGCAGGATACGGCCTTCTATGAGCTGATCCACAGGAACGGATTCACCTTTGTTTCAGGATATCATAAAGAATACATCCGAAAATACTCCGCTTCCACACCCCACGGTCTGTGGTCGCAGCAGGCATCCCGCCACTATATCCATACCGGCCAGTGGTACCCTGTTTATTCAACGAAATCACTTTTGGCCTTTTTTCCGTCAGGAAAGGACCAGATCAGGCGGTTCTTACATAAGAACCATATCCGGTACCGCAAGGCCACCAGCAGTCAAATCAAGCTTTTACTGGATTATTGCAGTCAATTTTATCCGTCGGCAGAATGAGGAAGCATTTAAAGTACGGATTGATGGGTGGCTTTCTGCTTGGATGGCATTTCTTTGCGATGGCTCAGGTTGATCAGGTCGTGGTGTCAGGGTTTCCGGATGGGATCTCCTGGAATGAATTTGTCGCTGCCGTTGAAAATGCCTATCCTGTCCGTTTTTATTATGATCCTGACAGCCTTCCTGAGGTGACCCTATCCATTGAACAGGATTCTGTTCCGCTGACCGGATTTCTCACGGAATTGTTTTCACCCTATGGGTTCGAAGTGTCCACCGACCGGGCCGGGAATGTTTTCATTTTCAAGGATCGCCGGATCCGGTCCGCCCTGCCGGAGATCTGCCACATTACGCTGTTGCAGGACGCAAAAGATGAGACCTTGCCTGCCGGAAATGAAAGGGAGGCCACTGTCAGCGGATTTCTGGACACCTACCGGGAATTCATTGTCGAGAATGTGATCATCGGTTCGAAGCTCAAGGGATTTGGCAGTACGCAGGCAACGATCCGGGGGAAGGTCACCAACGCAATGGACCATTCGCCGGCCGTGCAGGCCAATGTCTATGTCGAGGAAACACGGAGCCTTGCGGTCACGAATGATTCAGGCCAGTACCAGCTGGTGCTGCCGCTGGGCAAATACACGCTTTCGGTGAGCAGCCTGGGCAGTTTTGATAAAAAGTACAAGCTCACCCTGCTCTCCGACGGGAGACTCGACGTGGTTCTCGACCACCGGGTATATGCCCTGGAGGAGGTGGAGATCACCTCCGACCGGTTCAATCGCGTGAAAGGGACGCAGATGGGGTATGAACGGCTTTCCACCAAAGAGATCAAAGAGATCCCCGTTGTCCTCGGTGAGAAGGACCTGATCAAGGTGGCCCTGCTGCTGCCCGGGATTCAAACGGTCGGGGAAGCCACCAGCGGATTCAATGTCAGGGGAAGCCCCGTTGACCAGAACCTGTTCTATATCAACAGCGTACCCGTTTACAACACCTCTCACGTCTTTGGGTTCTTCTCATCGTTCAATCCCGAAGCAGTCAGTGATTTTTCGATCTATAAAAGCCATATCCCCGTTCAATACGGCGGAAGACTCTCTTCCATCTTCTCCGTTGCCAGCCGGCAGGGGGACCTGAAAAAATTCTCCTTCAGGGGCGGCATCAGCCCGGTAGCTGCCCGCCTGCTGGTGGAGGGCCCCTTCAAAGAGGATAAAAGCAGCTATATGCTGGCCGTTAGAAGTACTTACTCCGACTGGGTGCTGAATCTGATCAAGGAGCCGGACATCCACAACAGCAGTGCCTTTTTTGCAGATGGCATCGCCAATCTGACCTTCCGCCTGGACGACCGCAACAGGATCGATTTTTTCTCGTACGGGAGCTACGACGATGCACAGATCGCCACACTCTCCGCCTATACCTACGGGAATGCCGGCGCCTCCCTTGCGTGGAACAATCAGTTCGGGCAAAGGCATTCCGCTGCACTGTCGCTGATCTATAACCGGTACAGGCTTGGCGAGAAGAATACCGAATATGCGATGGAAGCCTATGAACGATCCTTCACCCTCGGGCATTACGAACTCAGATCCTCCGTTACGCTCAGGCCTTCGTTAAACCACACAGTCGATGTGGGATTGAATTCGATCCTTTATCAGGCAGCCAGGGGCGACCTGCTGCCTTATGGCGATGCCTCCACGCTGATCCCGGAAAGTTATGAGCCGGAAAAGGGCATCGAAACGGCCATCTATGCCGGCGATGAATGGAAAGCAGCGCCCAAGCTGATCCTGAACGGCGGTCTGCGTTACACGGTTTACACCTACCTCGGCCCAAAGACCGTCTTTACCTACAAGCCAGGGTACCCGGTTGAGGCCATTAACCTGACCGATACGCTGCATTACGGAAACAATGCACTCATCAAGACCTACAACGGTCTGGATTACCGGCTGGGCGCAACCTACCTGCTGACCGGCCATCTGTCGGTCAAAGCCAGCTACAACCGGCTTCACCAGTACCTTTTCATGCTCTCCAACACCATTGCCATCTCCCCGACCGATATCTGGAAGCTCTGCGACTATCATATCAAACCGCTGACGGGCGACCAGTACACCCTGGGATTGTACTCCTCACTGCTGGGTGAGATGTTCGAGGTTTCGCTCGAAGGATACTACAAGAACATCCGTAACCTTGTGGAATACAAGGACGGAGCCGATCTGACCGAAGCAGATCTGATCGAGACCGAGTTGATCCAGGGAGACCTGGACTCCTACGGGATTGAATTCATGCTGAAAAAATCCTATGGAAAACTCAACGGCTGGGTCAATTATACCTGGTCGAGGGCGCTGGTGCAGGCGAACAACCCGGTGACCGGGGAGATGAACAACTTTGGCGAAGTTTATCCGGCCAACTTCGACAAGCCTCACTCGGCCAATCTGGTGCTCAACTACCGCATTACAAAACGCCTGAGTTTCTCATCAAACATTGTGTATTCGACAGGAAGACCGGTGACCTATCCCACTGCGGTCTATTACCTCAACGAAACGCAGATCACCCACTATTCAAGGCGTAACGAGTACCGCATCCCTGATTATTTCAGGGTGGATCTGTCGATGAACATAGAGGGGAACCTGAAGGCCAGGAAGCTGCTCCACGGTTCCTTTTCATTTTCAGTCTATAATCTCACCGGAAGAAATAATGCCTATTCGGTATATTTTACGACCGAAACGGGCATGATCAAGGCTTACCGCCTGTCCATCTTCGGGGTACCCATTTTTTCGGTCAGTTATAATTTCAAGCTGGGCAACTATGACAGTTAAAAACATCCTGATCGTTTTCCTGTGCCTGATCCTGGTCACTGCCTGCATTGATGAATACTGGCCGGATATCAGCGATTACGAGCCGCTGATGGTCGTCGACGGGACCCTGACGAACGGAACCGGACCGTATGCTGTCAGGTTGTCGGTGACATCCGACGTAAATCATCCGAAATATGAACCTTTACCAGCCTGTACGGTCACCATTGAGGATGATGCCGGGAACATTGAATCGCTCACCGAGACCGAACCGGGTCTGTACGTCACTGTATCGGAAAATTTCAGGGGGGTCGTTGGACGGCAATACAGAATCTGGATCATCACTCCGGAGAGCAAGACCTACTCCTCCCCTTTTCAGAGGCTTCTGGCCCCGGTCGGCATCGATACGGTTTACACGGAAGTTGAGTATCGCGAAATCCCTGATTTGAACCATGACCTGGCCGGATTACAGTTCTACCTGGATACCTACCGGGCGGAAAATGACTCGAACTACTATCTGTGGAAGCTCGAGGAAACGTTTCTGTTCCATACCGACTTTTTCATTGATTATCTTTATATGGGGTACTGGGAGCAATTCAGCAACAGGGACTCGGTGCACACCTGCTGGACCACGCAGAACGTCTATGAATTTTTCACCGCCCACACGCTCAACCTGACGAACCCCACTCTCATCCGTTATCCGTTGCATTATGTGGATACGGAATCCCGTCGCCTGCAGGTCAAATACAGCCTGCTTGTCCATCAGTACACCATTGACGCCGACGCCCATTCCTTTTACGATCAGGTCAGGAACCTGATGGTGGATGCCGGAAAGCTTTATACAAAACAACCCTACCAGATAAGAGGCAATGTCAGCAACGACGATGACCCCGGCGAGCCCGTCCTGGGCTATTTCCTGGTCGGAGGACTCGACTCCATACGGATCTTTGTCAAGCGGCCCCTGGACGTTCCGTTTTACTACCCGGTCTGTGAGCTGATCACCGACATGCGGTCCCTGTACTTCATGCCACGATCCTACTGGCCGATCTATGTGACCGAGAACGCGCAGGGCCAGCGGGGATACGCTTCCGATGCATGCTTTGACTGTACATTGAACGGCGGGGTTCTTGAAGAACCTGATTTCTGGGAATGAAAAAGATGCAAAACAGGATCATCATACTGCTTTGGGGACTTTTAGGATCATTATGGGTTCCCCCGGAACTGACGGCCCAGGGTGCCTGGATCCCCGGACCGTTTCCCCCGGGTACGCTCCCCCTGGAGCGGATCGTGCTGCAGACCGACCGGGATCTCTACATCTCCGGTGAGGACATCTGGTTCACGGCAACCTGTTCGCTGACCAATGCAGGAGCAATGAAGCAGATGAGCCAGGTTGTGTATGTCGAGCTGTTCAACAGCCAGCACGAGGTCCTTTTACGGGAAAAATTCCCGATGCGCGACAGGGTGGCTTCCGGGCGCCTGGAGATCCCTGCAGAGGCCGCCACAGATGCCTGCCTGCTGAGAGCCTACACAAACTATCAGCGGAACTTCCCGCCGGAAAGCTTTGCGATGAAATGCCTGACGATCATCAACCCCGACATACCCTACGAATATAAGCTCGAGCCGGCCGATGAGATCATCATCATACCCGAAGGGGGCAGTCTGGTTTCAGGATGCCCATCCAGGATCGCAGTACGGGTTGAGACCGGCGGGCCGGGGACAAAGCTGAGGGCGCTGCTGACCGACCAGCGGGGGCGAACGGTTGCCCCGGTCAGAATGTTTCCCGGCGGGCTGGGCGTCTGCGAATTCACGCCGGTGGATTCGCTCAGCTACGCCCTCAGGATCATTCGAAAGGAAGGCGATACGATCACCGGGCCGCTGCCCCCGGCAGAACGTACAGGTTTCTCCCCATCCCTGAGACATACCCCGGAAGGATTGGTATACCAGGCGGGCGGAGTGCTTCCTGAAAGCGATTACAAAGGCGACAGCCTCATCCTCTGTGTGAAGTCGGCCGAGATGATCACCCTGGATGAGATACGCTTAAAACGGTCTCAAATGCCGCTACGTTTGGTTATTCCATACCCGGATTTATACCGGGGGATGATCTACCTGGTCCTGAAAGAATCAACAGGTGAAATCCTGCACGTTTTGCCGGCATTCATCCCGCCTGCAAAGGCCCAATCGCTGACGGTTGAAACAGAGCGGTCCGTCTATTCCTGCAGGGAGGAGGCGACGGTCAGCATCCAGGCTCCCGGAACGAAGGATGAGCCCATCAGGCTTACGGTTGCGGTCGTCAAGCAGGGTCTGGAAAGGACGTCCGGTTCGCAGCTGGATGGTTCTTCCATACGGAACCCATTCCTGATCCATTCACTTTCAGGTCAGGTTGAGATTTGGGATGATAAGCTGACAGAGCAGGCCGATCTGTGCATGATCCTTTACACACCGCGTGTCAATACGCTTCTTTTCCGGTCAGGACTGGCAGCAATGGAGCGCGGCGGACTGAATTTTCTGCCTGATATCCGGGATGTCAGCCTCAGCGGCCAGGTGACCAGCAAAAAGACGAAGGAAGGAGCTCCGGCTGCGCAGGTCATTTTAAGTGTACTGGGCCAGTCGCAGTTGCATATGGCCAGAACCGACCCCCACGGGCGGTTCGTTTTTCCCCTGAACAACCTCACCGGGGAGCAGCATATCCTCCTGGCGCCGCATGCACAAAAGGATCATAACGTGGAGATCCTCGTTCACCAGGATTTTTCCGGTCAGTTCCCCGATCAACTTGACCTGGTCCCGGTACTGGATTCATCCTTGAGGGACAAGATCGAAGAAACGTGGATCAATGCGCAGGTCACCCGGTTCAATCCTCCCCTTTTGCCGGAGGTGTCACCAGGGGCGGCGGCCGACATTCTGTTCGCAGAGGAACGGGTGAAGGTGGTCCTGTCGGATTACATCGGGATGACGAGCCTTTATGAGGTATTCTGGGAGATCGTGCCGTTTGTCCAGATCCGGAAAAAGAAGGATCATTACCAGGTGCAGATCACCAACGACCGGTTGGAGGTGTACGAGGATCCCCTGGTTTTGCTCGACAACGTGCCGGTGAGCAGCGTTGATGAGCTGCTCAAGGTCCCTCCTGCCCTGGTTGACCGCATCGAGGTGATCAATCACCCTTACATCCACGGTGATTTTGTGCTGAACGGTGCGCTGATGGTTTACACGATTACCGAAAATTTCGCCGGAAGTTCCTTCCCCGCAGGATCCGTATTTCTGGATTATCAGACGATCACGCCACCGGCCGACTTTCCTGTATATGACTATTCAACAGAGAAACAAAAGACCGGCCGCATGCCCGATTTCCGCAACGTGCTGCACTGGGATCCCGGTCTGGTGCTGCGCAAGCACAAGGCAGCTTTTACATTTTACACTTCCGATCATTGCGGGGATTATGACGTTGTGGTCAGGGGGATGGGGAGCGACGGGAAGTGTTACTCTGGGAAAAGTATCTTTCGGGTCACGCAGGACCGTTAAAAAGTCTCAAATCACAGGGTAACAAATCCCGGCTTTTCGGGATTAACAGATATAGAGCCTGGCTTTTACCCTAAACCATACTTACCCCGCTCTTCAGAGCGGAGACGACAGAACGCACCAGGCATACTTACCCCGCTCCTCAGAGCGGAGACGACAGAACGCAGCAGGCATACTTACCCCGCTCCTCAGAGCGGAGACGACAGAACGCAGCAGGCATAC
>DAOQWY010000015.1:0-2534 GCA_035342335.1 Bacteroidales bacterium | reverse complement strand
TTACCCCGCTCTTCAGAGCGGGGGCTTGAAACCACAGCGTAAACCTGGGCTTTAGCCCTAAACCTAACTTACCCCGCGCTTTAGCGCGGGGACTCAGAAAACGCACTACGACTTACTTACCCCGCTCTTCAGAGCGGGGTCCAAAGACGACAACGTTTAACCCGGGCTTTAGCCCTAAACCTTAAGTTCACTATGGGATACACTAAACTCTGGGTCCACCTGGTCTGGACCACCAAAAACCGTAAACCCCTCCTTCAAAAGGAGCTTCGTCAGGTCATCTTCAATCATATCCGGGAAAATGCTACCACAAAGGGTATTTATATTGATTCCATTAATGGTCATCTCGAACACGTCCACTGCCTGATATCAATGAAACCCTGTCAAAACATTGAAGAAATTATCAGGTTGCTCAAAGGAGAATCATCCTATTGGATCAACAAAAACAAAATTCTGTCCTTCAACTTTGAATGGCAAACCGAATATTTTGCGGTATCGGTAAGTGAATCGGCAGTTAACCGGGTAAGAAGGTATATTAAGAACCAGGAGGAGCATCACAGGAAAAAGACGTTTACTGAGGAATATCAGGAGTTTATGAAAAAATACCGGTTTAACACGCTTGTTTCGGGCTAAAGCCCGGGGAGTGGAGGGAAAAGCGTCAGACCCCGCTCTGAAGAGCGGGGTAAGTATACGCTTGTTTCGGGCTAAAGCCCGGGGAGTGGAGGGAAAAGCGTCAGACCCCGCTCTGAAGAGCGGGGTAAGTAATAGACGTCTTGTGTTTTATTTACCTAAAACTTACCTGATTCTATTCTTCGCAGTTATGCATTAAATAAGAAACAGAAGGAGCCATTCGCCCCCTAAAATCCCTCGTTTACCGATTTTCGCTACCGTACTGTCATTCTTCGGATTAGTTTTGCAGAGAAAATACGTGCGACTAATATCATTGAACAACGAATAACGAAGAATCACAACGAATGACGCGAAGCACGAAGTGCTGAGCAAATGACAAGAAATAGAAGCCTGAAGCTCAACTGACTACGAATGACAATGAATGACGCGAGGCGCGAAGCGCCGAGCAAATGACAATGAATAACCACTAAAAACCCTTTTTCATGGAAACATCAGAACAAAAACAAATGCGCCCGGGACTGAAAAGCAAGTCCCTGGTTTTCGGGATCCTGGTACTGGCCCTGGGGCTCTTCTGGCTGGCGTACAACTTCGGAATGATCAGCGACAGCGTCTGGGACCACATCATCTCCTGGCCGATGCTGCTCATCGCCATCGGACTGATCAACCTCTTTAACGGACACGGCAGGGGATTCGGAACCATCCTGATCCTGATCGGGGGATTCTTTCTCCTGGACGATGTGTTTGAGTGGCCTATCACCTTCACCAAGATCTTCTGGCCCTCACTGCTGATCCTCGTCGGATTGTTCCTCCTGCTGGGCAGCAAAAAGCTGTTCAGGAAAGACTTTGGGGTTGTGCGGGAAGGAGATGACTTCATAGAAGAAATATCGGTCTTCAGCGGTGCGGATAAGGTCATTCAGTCCAGATCGTTCCGGGGAGGCAGAATCATTGCCGTGTTTGGCGGATCCAACATCAATCTCACCCAGGCAGAAATGCAGCCAGGCACCCATTTGATGGAAATGGTCTGCGTTTTCGGGGGCTCTACCCTGATCGTCCCGCCCGACTGGAACGTAAAAGTGGAGGTATTCAGTATCTTTGGAGGTTTTGAAGATAAAAGGATGATCGGACAGATCGATTACAGCAAGACGCTTCTCCTCAAGGGCGTGGCCATTTTTGGCGGCGGAGAAGTTAAAACCTCCCGGTAATTATGCTGGAAAAAATAAAGACAAACCGGTTTCCCATCATTTACGGACTCCTGTGGACGACGATCATCGTGGTCCACTATGTCCTGTTAAGATCGGGATATGGATTTCGCCCGGCCATCGCCTGGGGCGACAGCCTGGTCTTCAACCTGCTGTTTGCCGTCCTGGGGATGGGACTGTGGTTTATGGTCCGCTTCAGCGACCTTCACAAGAAATCGTTCCCCGAACTGCTCTTTTACCACCTGACGAGCGCAACGGGAATCCTGTTCATCTGGACAGGCATTTCCTTCCTCATCCTGAAAAACAACTTTCCCGGCGATTCACCTTATCTTTTATTCCTGTCAGAATCATTGACAATTCGTATATTTTTAGGCATATTGTATTATACATTGTTAACGACAACCTATTATCTCGTGATCAATTTCAGAGAGTTACAGGAAAACAGGGAGAAAGAAAGCCAGTTGAAAACCCTGCTGAAGGAAGCGGAGCTGAACCTGTTGCGCTCGCAGATCCGTCCCCATTTCCTTTTTAACAGCCTGAACTCGATCAGTTCACTGACGATGACCGATCCTGCAAAAGCGCAGGAAATGGTGATCAAACTGTCGTCCTTTATGCGCTATTCGCTCGAAACAAAGGATAATACGATGAGTACGCTTTCCGCCCTGAACCAAACCGGTACCACTTCCTGAAATAAAATGATGCCACCAA
>DAOQWY010000014.1 GCA_035342335.1 Bacteroidales bacterium | reverse complement strand
TTGGTGGCATCATTTTATTTCAGGAAGTGGTACCGGTTTGGTTCAGGGCGGAAACGCTGGTGAATTCAAAACCATCAATGATGCCCTGCTGGCGAGCTATGCCACAGCAAAGCATGCCATATTCAACACCTATGAAGGCTGGGCCAAAGCCGGAAAGGTTGTTAAGAAAAACTCAAGACCTTTCCTGATCTGGGGTCGCCCGGTGGAGAGAAGAGATGAATACGGAAAGACATATTCCTACTTTCCGGTACGCTATCTGTACTCCAATGCCCAGGTGGTTGATCAGGTTCAATCCTGACAGAACGCCCTTTCGCAGTGCGGCCATAACGGCCGCACCTTTTTTTTGTTCACAAACCTGATTGGAATTAATGATGCCGATCCCAGTTGGATCCACTCAATTGTAATCCATGATGGGGAAGGTCCGGGTAAAAAGCTTTTACGGGACAGATTTCGCCTCTCCTAAAGAAGTAACTGTGGTAAGTTTTTTTGGAAGTTTGTTCCCAGAACTCATTAAAATCTTTATGATCCGGATAGATATGTGATGAATGATCCACTGCATTGGGATGATGTGACTGAAAAAACCGGACGGTTTCTTTTCCTGCCGTATCATTATCAAGGTACAGATTTACTCTGGAATACCCGGCAATAATATCCGCTGCTTTCTTTGCAAACGAGACGGAATTAAGAATAATGGATGTGTTATTTGGGAAAGAGTTGAAGTAACAGGCAGCAGTCAGAAAATCGAATACGCCTTCAAAAATGTTGATTTGCTCCGGATCAGGTCCACGAACCGTGCTCAGGTATTTCGGACTCGTGGATCCCTTGAAGTACCGGCTGCGCAGTTCATATCCGCCTTTGTCATTTCTGAAGGCCAGCGCATAATAGGTTTTATCGGTGGAAATGATCCTGTATCTGACTTCCGACAAAAAGAAAACGGCTATCCGGTAAGGGATCTGTCGTTTGAACAGGTATTCTTTCAACCGGGTATCCTCAATAATTTTATTGGAGATGATCTTCAGGTTTCCTTCATTCCCTGTATCATCAGCGGATAAACGTGGATCATTTTTCATAGCAAGGTTATTTGTGATTAGAGGTTGACAAGTGTTACCTTCCAATATTTCCAGAGCTCCCCGCCAGTCTGTATGATGCAGGTGCATGACCAATTCAAGGATCGAGCCTCCGATGCCCAGCCCGTGGTCATACCAGAGGTTTTTGCGGTTATTGACATTGAAACTGGGATTCTTTTCGTTTCGCAGGGGTGAGAGGTAAAATAACTCTCGGTTATCTGTACATCTTACGGGACTGTGCCCAATGGAACTGAGATAATCCGCGATTTTAATACTTTTAGCTTCTTCTATCTGCATTTTATATTTGTGTATATCTGTAAATCATTACACTTTTTACACTTTTTGTCTTTATATGATTATATATCAACTATTTAAGCAGTGTAATTTCAGTGTAAATACCGTGTAAAAAGGGATAGTTACAGGACTTTTCATTTCTTGGTCTTTGCCAACCGTGTAAAAGATTACACTGATTTTACACGGTTTTCTTGTGTTTTTACACGGCATTGTCACTGCTATATAATTATATTTCAATAAGTTATCTTCAAAAGTGTAAAAAGTGTAGTTTTTTCAGGGATATATAGTATTATTTTTTATCCGGACGTTTTTAAAATGATTTCCTTTTTCCCCACTGCGTGTATAAAGGATCCTGGGTGAGTAGTTCTTCTCGATTTCATTTCGGAAACTGGCTTTCTTGAAGGGCTTATTGCCGGATTGAGCACAATATTCCGTGTAGCTTTCATACAGGTCCTGGTACACTTCATAGGTATTGCTTTCAATCGTGCACCGTTCACTGATGAATGCTACCACACTGTTGCATCCTTCCAGGTAATTGAAGATTTCTTCTTCAGAACTTGAAGGTAAGGTGAAGGCCTGATCATGGATCAGCTGTCCCAGGCCCTCCAGCAGCCAGTTAAAGATCCCGCTGATTTCTGCGTCCAGCTTTTTTAACAGGTCAGGATCGCAATGGTCGCCTTCAAAGCTTCGGTTGAATTTTAAAATGAAAATCCTTCTGAAGAATCCTTTCGAGGTATCAACGGTCTGGGGAAGATCGTTGGTGGCAAACAACAATTTGCAATAGGGTTGAAACTTGATGGGATTCTTAAATTTTGCATCTCCGGTCAATGTTTCACCGGTGATGATTCGTTTAAAAATCCCACTGGAAAAAGATCCTTTGTGGTCAATTTCACTGCAAAAATTTACCAGTTTGTTTTGCAGTTCGACAATGTAATTCTTATTGCTCAGCTGATTGAGTTCAATACTGGAATAGTTGTCCTCTCCCAGGATTTTTTCCATGACCTGTAGAATAATGCTTTTCCCATTGCTCCCTGTGCCAAGAAGTATCAAAGCTTTCTGAAAAGAAACCATTGAGGTCAGGCAGTACCCCAGGAACTCCTGGAGCAGTTTGATCTTATCCCTGCGATCGTGATCCGGTTCGAAGATTTCATTGACAAATTGAATCCAACGTTCGCACCTGGCTTCCGGATCAACCGTGACATTGATCCGGTTGGTGGAAAACATGCTCTTGGTCTCTTCAGAGTGAGGCACCAGTTTTCCTTCTTTTAGGTAGTAGATCCCATTCATGGTATTCAGTGCATACTCATGAAAATTGAGATTGATCTCATCTTCCGTCTTGTGCGTCATCAGTTTGAGAATATCCACGATATTGTTTACCCGGGCCTGGCGGTACTTTTTATCAAGAAGCTCCAGGATCTTTTTTTTAATGATCTCCAGTTCAATCGGCCGCCAGTAATGATCAATATAGGAATAAAAGGACTGATTATAGAAGAAGATATCCATCGAATCGATGATCTGTCTTGCTGCCGCCAGATCGTTTTTAGGTGTATCTATGCTATTCATCTGCTAGTTTTCGATTAGATGATTATTCTTCCGGAGAGCTTGCAATAGCTCCGATTTCTTGTATAGGATGCTTCGGCCGTTTTGATAATATGGCAACTTCTTTTGCTTTTTCCACTTTATTATTGTCGGCTCTGATATCTGCAGATATTTGGCTGCCTGACGCTGGGTCAATAAATCTTCTTCCAGGTTACTTCTCATGGTTGGATTCGTGTCTTTCACTTCTGAAAGGCATTCTTTGATAAGATCTTTGAACTCATTGATATTTAAGTTCATAAAAATTGATTTTACCATAGCAGATTATTTTTAAGTTGATTGAATTCTGCTGGCAAAGAAAAAGGTTGGTTTAAGCAAAAAAAATACAGCCTGTAATTGCAGGCTGTATTTATAAGAAAGCTATATGTATGATAAACCGATTCTTACGTGTTGATAAGTTAAAAGATCATAGATAATATTTCAAACTGATACCTATTAGTTTTTCCATTCTTGCTATGGATAGTTCCCTGGCATCTTCTCTATACCAGTACCTATCAAAGTTACTGTCCGTAAATCCTTGTTCACCAAACTCCTTTCTTAAAAACGATTTTATTTTCTTTTTCTGATTTTGTTTAAAGTATCCCCTGTTATTCAGATACCACATTAATGAAATCAGCAGGCTGCATTCTTCGTTCCATTTGATCGTATAAGCATTCTGAACCTTGAAATTATATTTAGGGAAGATAAAGTTCTCAAAAACAAAATCTTGTATACTTCCTTCTATGTCTAAAATTAACTTATCGCGTCCAGTGTTATAGTTTTTGTTTAACTCAGTAAGAATTTTTAGCAGACTCCCATGATCTCTTAAACATTCGATCTTTGCTGCAGACCTGAGATGATAGCCAGCACCATCCTGTTTTCCATTACTGTTCTGGATTATCATTTTCTTATCATTGATCCAGTCATAAATGGTTTCAATCTTTCCGGTATTGTATACATCATCTTTCCAGTAAGAATATCTTGCCTGTCTGATAACCAGGATCATAAAATGCTCAAAATCCGCCATGTTTGATTCGAAGTTTTCTCTGAAATGGAATTCTAGCAGTCTATCCAGTTGCGCATGATTGAAGTTCTGGATATGTCTAATCATGAAGAAGATGTATTTCTGAGCAAAATCTTTCCCTTGTTCAAACTCGTAAATTCTACCTGAAGTAGTATCCAGGTAGTATTTATATCTGGTTCCGACCGCATCATAATCGTACCTACTCATCTTTTTTACTTTTTCTTAGGTTTTTTCCTTTCTTTTTGGACTTCCTGGGCTTTTTATCAACCAGATCCCAGGTATTTTTCATCTGGTCAGCTTTAAACTGTTCAGTTATTTTAAGGTACTTATTTAGTGTACTATCCTTTTTATGCCCTACAATTTCCTTGATTACCTTGGGATTCATGTTTAACATGAGTGAGTTTGTTATAAAAGTCTTTCGGGCAACATGAGAAGTGATTAATTCATGTTTAGGATAGGTGTATTCTGTTGGTTGGTTGCCAGAGAATCTTACAATCTTGATCATTTCAGTGAATTTCGCTTCCTCGCAACACTTTTTAATATATTGATTTAATTTTTGTTGCGACATTTTAGGTAAAAGTCTGGCTGAGTCTTTTGGGTAGCGATCAATAATTTCCTGGGCGAATTTGTTGATCGGGATCATTTCCATACGTCTGGTCTTTTGTATAGATTTAATAATTTGACCGTTCTTAACATGATCCCTTGTCAACTGTAAGATATCTGAGATTCTAAGTCCCGTAAAACATCCAAAACAAAATATATCTCTTGCTTTCCGATAATTATTTTTTTCGAACGTAAAATCCTTGAGGGTCATAAGTTCTTCCAGAGTCAGAAATATTACCTCATTTTCCTTTTCAGTTGCTTTGAATTTAGAATAGAACTGGTTTTTATGATAACCCCTGTCCCCTGCCCAATTCATAAATGATTTCAGGGTAGAAATTATTTTTGCGAAATAATTATCAAGTATTTCCCTCTCTAAAAAGGCATAATTTCTTAGCTTATCATAAAACGTCAAATTGATCGTATTGAAGTCAATGTTAAATCCGGTAGCATCTTCGAAATCCTTCAAGAATGTCTTGGTGGTTGTATAGCCCTTTATAGTTCTTTCTGCCTTGGTCGATTTACTTGAATCTATATATTCCTGCAAGGCAGTGAAAAATGTTTTTTTGCCTGATTCCATTTGACCCACATTCTTGATCTGGTTCTTCAGGTAGGCATCAGAAAGCGAAATTCCATTTTCAATCGCATTGCTGATAGTGTCTTCGGCTATTTTCCGATAGGTCTTAATTCTCTTGTTTATTATTTGGTGAAAATTATCCGGTTCGTGCGCCGGATTTGGTAAAACCAACTGATTCTTTGCCCAGTATTTTGGTTTAATCATGAAACCAATATGAATAACCGAACGCTGATTGTTGTAGGTAATTCGCATGACAATGGGTTTTTCACCTTTCTTGTTCGGTTTTCCCGGTTTCAGATAAAAATGTACATTTGCAATCATCTCTTTGTGCAATAATGGATGAGAAGCAAACCTATAAAATAATAATGAGTATCCTGAATGAGTACCCAGAAAGTTATTAAATTTTATTTAACCGGATTTAAACAGGGTAATGTACATAATTAATTAGTACTGATTATTAGCATCTTAACGAAATATCATTTAACCTGATTTAAATAATAGTAAGTCCGGCTCCGGGTACAGATATTCCAAGAAGGCTGCCTCGCATTCAAGGCAGCCTTCTTTTTTGAACAGCTTCCTCTATCAAGACCACACGTGCGTGGATTCGCTCAATCCAATTTTTTTAATCCTTTTACAGATCGTTTGAATAAATTAATAGTACTTTTGTTTCGTATTTAGACGAAATACTAAATGAAATGGTTGTAAAACAAAATTATTTCTCCGAAGATCAGGTAAAACTGGCCCGTTTCAGCAAGGCCTTATCCAATCCGGTGAGGGTCTTCATCCTTGATTATCTCATCAGCAACATGGACAAATGCTGCTACAGCGGGGATATGGCTGAAAACCTTCCCATTGCGCGTTCTACTCTTTCAGAGCATCTGAAAGAACTTAAAAATGCAGGATTGATACAGGGTGAAATCAATCCTCCCTTCATTAAGTATTGCATTAACCGTGAAAACTGGGAGGAAATGAAACAATTACTGGTCAGATTTTTAAATCAATCCGCCGAAAATTCAGGTTCTAAAAAATGTTCAAAATAAAATTCTAATGGTTATGGAAATCAAAATCTTAGGGACGGGATGCCCCAAATGCAAAACACTTGACAAGACCGTCCGCGATCTGGTGGAAAAGGAACAGATCCAGGCGACGATCATTAAGGTGGAAGACATCATGGAGATCATGAGCTACGGGATCATGTCCACACCGGCCCTGGTGGTCAATGGAAAGGTTGAAATCAAAGGACGGGTTCCCTCGTATGAGGAGATCAAAGAAGTTTTAACAAAGTACCAATGACAAAAATTCAAGCTATGAAACAGTTATTGATGGCAACCATTGCCCTGATGATGGGCCTGGTTCATCTTTCCTGCAGTGGCCAGCCACAACAAAAGCCAAACACTTCCAGCAGCGAAGTAAAATCTCAGGTCGGCCTTTACTATTTCCATTTTGAAAGAAGGTGCAGTACCTGCATCTCGGTTGAAGAAAAGTCAAAGAAGGCTTTCGAGGAACTGTTCCCGGAGCAGGTCAAAGCCGGTGAATATTTCTTCAAAGGTGTTAACCTGGATGAAAAGAGCAGTGCCGAAATTGCCGATGAACTGGGCGTGGGAATGCAAACTCTGATGGTGGTGCATGGTGATACCAAAATTGATATCACCGGCGAGGGATTTATGTATGCCCACGATTACGACAAGCTGAAAGAAGAGATCAAAAAGGCGGTTGAAAAGGCATTAAAGGGATAAACCGATGGAATTCCTGCAAAATATACTCGATACTTCCCAATATGCGATCCTGACCGCTTTCATTCTGGGACTGATGACCGCCATCAGTCCCTGTCCCCTGGCCACGAATATTTCCGCTATCGGATTCATCAGCAGGGACCTGGAGGATCGCCGGAAGGTTTTTCTCAAGGGATTGGTCTATACCCTGGGCAGGGTAATTTCCTACACCGGTCTGGCAGTAATCATCTATTTGGGAGCCAGCAAAATAAACATAGCATCGGTATTCCAGGGCTGGGGCGAGAAACTGCTGGGACCCTTGCTGATCCTTATCGGATTGTTCATGCTGGATATCCTGAAAATCAAATTTCCCGGCTTCTCCCGACTTTCAGAAAAGATCGGCGGTAAAAGCAAGGGCAGCTACTGGAGCACGCTTTTACTTGGGATCATCTTCGCCCTTGCCTTTTGTCCCTACAGCGGGGTATTGTACTTTGTCATGCTCATCCCGATGACCGTTGCCAGCGCAAGCGGCCTTTACCTTCCGGCTGTCTTTGCCATAGCCACCGGTTTGCCTGTCATCCTCTTTGCCTGGCTGCTGGCTTATGCCGTCGGAAACGTCGGTAAAATCTACAATCGGATCAAGACATTTGAGATCTGGTTCAGAAGGATCGTGGCGGTTCTCTTTATTGGAGTTGGTCTGTACTATGTGATCATCATTTACTTTTAAAATTTTTTGACTTTTTATTTCGGATTTAATCGAAATGATTGATAAAAAAGGTTTTATGGAAAACAGAAAAGAATTAAAAATACTTTTTTGGATCGCTGTCATTTTCGGTGTTGCTTTTTTTCTTCCCCTTGAAAGCGTGCGGTTCAATACCGCCATAGATGCCACGCTCGACCTGGTGAAATGGTATGCCCGGGAGCATGTCATCCTTTGTCTGCTGCCCGCATTCTTTATTGCAGGAGTCATTGCAGTTTTTGTCAGCCAGGGTTCTGTGCTGCGCTATTTTGGCGCCAATGCCAAAAAGTGGCTTGCTTACACTGTCGCATCACTCTCCGGAACAATATTGGCGGTCTGCTCCTGCACGATCTTACCGCTTTTTTCAAGTATCCATAAGCGGGGTGCAGGTTTGGGACCAGCAATCGCTTTTTTGTATTCCGGCCCGGCCATTAACATACTTGCAATCATTCTAACCGCTAAAATTCTCGGTTTTGATATGGGTCTTGCCCGCGTCATCGGGGCAGTTTCATTCAGTGTCATCATCGGGATCATCATGTCGCTGATCTATCATAAGGAGGAAAAAATAAAAAGGGAGGAGCAGATGAACATTGCGCTTCCCCCTGAAAAAAGGCCGATGTGGCAGACTTCCTTCCACTTTTTCACCCTGGTCCTCATCCTGGTGTTTGCCAACTGGGGCAGACCTTCCGGTGATGACGCATCCAGCTTCTGGTATTACCTCTGGGCCTATAAGTGGTATATCACCGGATTCTTCAGCCTGATGCTGGTCTATTCCCTGATCGCTATCCTCAGGATCAAATGGCAATGGGTCATTTCAGCGGTTTTTATCACAGCCCTTTCCATCTGGTTATCTTCCACATTTATTGAGAATCCAAAACTGGTTCCCCTGGTCCCCATGTTAGTGGGAATCATTGCCCTGAGCATCATGACTCTGTTTGATAAAAGAGATGACGAAAACAGGGAATGGGCCTTATCTGCCTGGGGCTTTGCCAAGCAGATCATGCCATTGCTTGGGATTGGGATCGTTACCGCCGGTTTTCTGCTGGGCTCCACCCACGATGATACGGCCATTGCTGGCATCATTCCCAATGAATGGGTACAATGGCTGGTGGGAGGAAATTCGGGGCTTTCCAATTTCTTTGCCTCTATTGTAGGAGCATTTATGTATTTTGCCACCCTGACCGAAGTTCCGATCGTGCAGGGGCTGATCGGCGCAGGAATGGGCAAAGGGCCGGCGCTGGCTCTGTTGCTGGCCGGACCTTCCTTATCGTTGCCCAACATGCTGGTCATCCGTGGAGTGATCGGAACGCAAAAAACCATTGTCTATTCAGGTCTTGTGATCCTTATGGCCACATTGTCCGGAATGCTTTATGGAGCCATTTGATAGTCGGAAAAAATGTCAACTTACTTGCACCAGCACTATCCTTTTATACCTTAAAAATACGTATCAATTGGCTTTGAAGATTTTAGATGACTTTGACACTGGTAAATCATAATCTGATGCAATGAAAAAGACATGGGTTTTTAGTATTCCTTTAATCGTCATCGTTTGCCTGGTTGTGGCAAGTTATGTTCAGTTTCATACGGGAAAACCTGAGCAACTTCTGCTTCATATATCTGCACCCGACGTATCCCTTTCAGGCGTTTGCCCCCCATTCTTTTTGCTAACGGAGGAAGGCGATACGATCAATCCCAAGACGGGAAAGAACTCCGATAAGCCTTACTCCCCGAAACAGACCTGCGGGAAATGCCACGATTATGACCTGATCACGCAGGGTTTCCATTTTCAGCAGGGAAAGGATGAGCAGCCCACCGAAATGCTGAAAGAAAGGGTGCAGTGGGCCTCCTCGCCGGGCAACTACGGGGGTTCATGGTGCTCCCCTGCTCCGCTTTACAATTATTTGTCAGCCAAAACCAATGAACATACCACCTTCCTGGACATGACCTCGTACGATTTTGTAATGTTATGCGGCGTGTGCCACCCGGGCGGCGGTCCCCTGGAATATGACCGAGACAACCTGCGCTATGACCTGGCAATGATCAACCCTGAAAAGAAGTTCGAATCCGGTGGCACCAATGACCTGGACGGGGATTATTACAAGGCCAGATGGGAGGAAAGCGGGGTCATCGAAGCCGACTGTTTTCTCTGCCATTTGCCGGAATATGATAACACAGAACGTGTCCGGCAGATCACCAGCCTCAATTACCGGTATGCAGCACTGGCTGGTTCGGGTTTTGGCATTGTTACAGGCTCGGTGGCAGCCGGTCAGCCGGTAGCGGTGTCGTACCACCAGGAGATGTTCAATGCCAATGGAACGGTTGAACCACATATCGTAAAAGAACCGCGCACCGAAACGTGCCTGTGGTGCCATGCAAAGCCGGGTTACAAGAAACGCGGTGCCAATTTCATGGATCGCACGGATGTGCACCTGCGAGCGGGAATGAAATGCGTTGACTGCCACCCCGCCGGCAGCATGGCCGAGGATGAGCGGATAAAAGGAAAGGAGGTCCATCAGTTTGGCAAGGGGGACGATCCGGGTGGGCACGTTCGGGACGACCTGGACAATACGCTGCGCGAATGCACTGATTGCCACAACACCGGGTATCTTGGGGCGCCCATTGCAAAACACAGCTGGCTGCCTCCGCTCCATCTCGACAAAATGGCCTGCCAGGCCTGCCATATTCCGGAACGTACGGTAAAATCGGCTCATTATGTAGCGAGCGATGTGTTCAACCCTGGTACAAAAATCCCAAGCAAGGGCAAATACCTGTGGACCTTTTACGGACCTGATATGAACTACTGGAACCACTATGGTGACCTCGAAATGATGGGCTATGAGGATAAACCGACTTTCACCTTCAAGCCGGAACTGGTCAGGTATCAGGGTAAAATTTATCCAATGAACCGCGTCCATTCTTCCTGGCCGGGCATCCTTATTGAAGGTAAAGGGGGGCTTATGCAACCCCGAATGAGCGATGTATATAAAATGTGGGACGCCCACCGCAAGGATGCTTACAACTATCCTGAATTGTCCAGGATAACGGATGATTCAGGGGATGGTGTGGTTGAGGTGAACAGGCCCGAAGAAATTGATGCACTGATCACATCCGTTTCAGAGATGCTGAAAAGCATTAAATATCCTTTGGAAGGCAAGCGTGTGGTCTGGGTCATGAACAACAGGGTGTACCGGTCCGGCAACGATTCCTATCTAATGGATATGGAACCCTGGGAAGCTTCACCCTATGGTAACGTACATAAATACAGCCATGATGTGATGCCCGCCAACGCAGCTTACGGTACGAACGGCTGTACGGATTGCCACAGTTACGGCAGCCACTTCTTCACGGCCCAGGTATTACTTACCCCTTTCGATGAGAATGGCAAAATGGTCACACAAGCTCAGTATAATACCCTGGGACTGTCCGCTTTCCGCACGCATCTGGGCATTATACGGGAATCTTTTGCAAAACCAATCCTGTATGTGCTGCTGATCGTTGCGCTCGTCTTACTGTTCATCCATCTCATCCGAACGTACGCAAAAGATCACCTTACTGAATTTTGGATGAACATAACCAGCCTGATCATGGCGGTGGGACTGGCGATGATGTTCATCCTGATATTCCTCAATAAGGAATTATCCCTTTATATGCTCCCGGAGCGGCTACAGCTCGACGGAAATCATTTTATCGTCGGGCTGTTTATCATTGCCCTGCTGGTATCATTGCTGCTGTTGCGGATAAATCGATCAGAACCTCCCATTAATTACCGGGTTCTTCTCACCAGGGGATTGAATGGCTTCTGCGTCGTTACCCTGCTAATGACTCTGCTTAGTGGATTCATGATGCTGGTCAACCTAAACTGGATCTTTTATTCCTTTTTTGATCTCAGTCTCATTTTAGTGCTGATAGCCATTATTCTGATGGTGATGGAGAGGATGCTAAGCAGAAAGCCCACTGTAAGTCTTCATTACCTTCACCAAGCACCATGAAATTGTCAATTCACAAATCAAAAATTAGCTAAGTATGAGAATCCTGATAGTGTGTACGGGAAACAGTTGCCGCAGCCAGATGGCGGAAGGTTTCCTGAAGTCATTTGACAAAAACCTGCAGGTTTTTTCGGCGGGAACGAACCCGGCACGGAAAGTCAATCCCTTTACCATCACGGTCATGTCGGAGATGTGCATTGATCTGACGGGCAATCATCCAAAAAATGCCGATGAATTTACCTCACTGGAATTTGATTATGTCATTACGGTCTGTGATGGTGCCCGGGAAACCTGTCCCGTGTTTACGGGAAAGGTGGGCAAACGGCTGCACATCGGATTTGAAGATCCGGCAGAGTTTATTGGAACGGCAGAAGAAACCCTGCAGAAATACAGGCAGGTCCGTGATGAGATCCAACGGGATTTCAGGGCATTTTATGATTCAATGACTGCCAAGCAGTTAGATTTTAGCAGAAAGTAACTCCAAACGAAAAAGCCATGCCTTCAAAACCGAGATTGAAATTCCTTGACCGGTACCTGACATTGTGGATATTCCTTGCCATGTTCGCAGGGGTTTTTCTCGGATGGGCCTTCCCTTCAGTTGCCGGATTCTGGAACAGTATGTCGAGCGGTACCACCAATATTCCCATCGCCATCGGATTGATCGTGATGATGTATCCACCCATGGCAAAGGTCAAATACGAAGAGTTGGGCGATGTCTTCAGGAATACCAAAGTTCTTGGATTATCACTGGTTCAGAACTGGATCATCGGCCCGATACTTATGTTCCTTTTGGCAAGAGTCTTTCTGAGGTTCAATGTCGATTACATGTACGGGCTTATCCTGATCGGACTGGCCCGGTGCATTGCCATGGTCATCGTATGGAACGACCTGGCCAAAGGGGACAGGCAGTATGCTGCCGGGCTGGTGGCTTTTAACTCCATTTTCCAGGTGCTGTTCTTTTCCGTTTATGCCTATTTCTTCATTGCCATACTGCCCGGATGGTTCGGGTTGCCGGTGAATGAAGCCGTTTCACAGATCACCATCGGCCAGATCGCAAAAAGTGTTTTTATCTACCTGGGGATCCCGTGCATCACCGGATTCCTGACCCGGTTCATTTTAATGCGGATTAAAAGCAAACAATGGTACGAGACCAACTTTGTACCCAAAATCAGTCCCCTTACCCTCATTGCCCTTTTGTTGACCATCCTGGTCATGTTCTCCCTCAAAGGAGAATACATTGTCAGGATCCCGCTGGATGTTGTCCGGATTGCCATCCCGCTGGTCATTTATTTTGTGGTGATGTTCCTTGTTTCCTTCTATATGAGCAGGAAAGCGGGGGCCACGTATGAGCAATCCACCACCCTGTCGTTCACGGCAGCCAGCAATAACTTTGAACTGGCCATTGCGGTGGCCATCGCGGTATTCGGGATCAACTCGGGTGAAGCCTTTGCAGCAGTTATTGGTCCCCTGGTGGAGGTGCCTGTTATGATTGCGCTGGTGAATGTGGCCTTCTGGTTCCGGAAGGCCTATTTTAAGATGGCACCCTGAATTTTTCTTCCGAATTAAAAAAAAAATAATTAGTGAGCAAATGTTCGTTATATTTGTAGCGAACTATTGCTCATTAAGTCATGTCACCAAGGCTCAAACGCATAAGAAAAGTAGTAAATCCCCCGATAATCAAGGGCTTTAAACCCTATGGCCCTGAAACGGGTAACAGGAAGCCTGAGCCGGTTTACCTGTTATATGAGGAGTACGAAGCGTTACGATTGTGTGACTATGATGGAGACAATCATCATCATGCTTCACTTGTCATGGGAATTTCCCGCCCGACCTACACACGGATCTATGCATCGGCACGCGAAAAAATTGCCAGGGCATTTGTTGAGGGAAGGCCGATCACCATTGAAGGAGGAAAGGTCTATTTTGATAGTGATTGGTACCAGTGTAATCAGTGCTGCTGCCATTTCAATCATCCTGAACGAATGACAAAAGTGGAGCGCTGTCCCCTGTGCGGCAGCCGGGAGTTTGCAGGTTATGAATGGGAGGAACCTTTGATGGATGCTGACCCGGACCAGGGTTGGGATCATTGCATCTGTCCCGGATGCGGACATCTGCAGGAGCATATTCCGGGGATGCCCTGCAACCAGCAGATTTGTCCGAAGTGTGGCGCGCCGATGAAAAGAAATAGCGCCCAGAATTGCAGAACCTATAAACACGAATAATATGAAAGTTGCCATCACATCACAGGGAAATTCCCTGGATTCATTCATTGATCAGCGGTTTGGCCGCTGCGCTTACTTTGTTGTTTACGATACGGAAACCAAGGCCATGGAATTCATTCCAAACCCCAACCTTGAGGTGGAAAATGGAGCGGGGCCGGCATCCGTTCAGCTCATTGCATCACGCAATGTCAGTAAGGTCATCTCAGGAGAGTTTGGAATGAAAATCAAACCATTGCTGGACAGCCTGAAAATACAGATGATCGTTATGAAAGATCCGGGAAAAACCATCGATGGGATCATCGAAATGTTAAATCATTAAAAAGGAGGTTATTATGCCAGGTTTTGATCGTACAGGTCCTGAAGGGCAGGGTCCCATGTCAGGCCGCAAAATGGGCCGTTGCACGAATTATGGCAAGGGCCGGAAAAAACAAACCACATCCGACGACGAAATCAAAAAGGATGAAGATCTTCCTGAAAATCCTGCAGGAAAAGGGTTGGGACAGGGACGCGGAAAGGGTGGAAGAGGACGCGGTATGGGAAGACAGAATCGTTCCAGGGGCGGAAATTAATGGATTAAAAAAACGAATGATATGAATAAACGAATAGCCATTCCATTGGAAAGTGGGGTGTTATGCGCCCATTTCGGACATTGTGAAACATTTGCGATCGTGAATGTTGAAAACGATAGCATAACGGAAGTGAAGGAGGTCATTCCCCCTGAGCATGTACCGGGTCTCTATCCACGATGGATAGCGCAGTTCGGGGTCACCGATGTCATCGCCGGAGGCATGGGGCAACAGGCGATCATGCTTTTCAATCAGCAGAAGATCAATGCATTCGTAGGTGCCCCCATCAAACCAGCCAGGGAACTTGTTGAGGACTTCCTGGCCAATAAGTTACGCCTGAGTGCCAATTATTGCGATCACGGCCCTCATCACGAACATGGCAATCACGGAGACTAAACTACATCAATACCATGGAAAAAATCAAAATCGGGATCATCATTTGTGATCGCTATCACACATGCGCCGGCGGAAAATGCTTCAGGGCATTTCGCGACCGGGAGGGAGCCTTTTCCATCTATAAGGACCAGGAGGCAGAGATTGCAGCCTATACAACCTGTGGAGGATGCCCCGGTGGAAACATTGAGTATGCACCCGCGGAGATGAAAAAAAACGGGGTGACCCATGTTCATCTCGCCACTGGTTTGCTGGTAGGTTATCCACCCTGTCCCCGCATCGAACATTTTAAAAAATTCATCAACGAAAAATATGGATTAAAGGTCATCTACGGAACCCATCCCATCCCGCAGAAATATTTCCTTACGCACAGCAAGTTGCGCACCTGGGAAAACAAATTCTGGAAGGAGGCCATCCGGGATACGCTGACCGATGAGCAGATGAGACTCAGTTATGACTAATACGGCACACATTAAAATTGCGATTGCCAGCGGGAAAGGGGGTACCGGAAAAACGTTGATCGCGACCAACCTGTTCCATTCCCTTTATAGTAAAGGGGTGCCGGTTACGTTGATTGACTGCGATGCAGAGGAACCCAATGCAAAACTGTTTTTTCAGGGTGACCTGATTAAATCTGTGCCTGTCACCCAGAAAATACCGGTCATCGACACAGACAGGTGCACATTCTGTGGCAGATGCCACGCGTACTGCGTCTACAATGCCATTTTTATCCTGCCTCCCATGAACGTCATCCGGGTCATCGAAGACCTCTGTCACGGCTGTGGAGCCTGCATGGTGGCCTGCCAGGATGAAGCCATCATCGAAAAAGACGTTTCGCTGGGAACCATCACTTGCTATCAGATCAATTCCCTGGCAAGGCTGGTGGAAGGGCGCACGGACATTGGTGTATTTTCGCCGGTTCCCGTAATTAAGGCAGCACTGAAGGAAAGCCGTTCCAATCAAATCACCATTATGGATGCACCTCCCGGCACATCCTGCCCGTTCATTCAAACGGTGGTAAAAGCCGACTTCGTCCTCCTGGTCACTGAACCTACCCCTTTTGGCTTGAGCGACCTGAAACAATCCGTGGAAACCCTTCGGACGATGAACAAAACCTTCGGTGTCATTGTCAACCGTGCTGGGATTGGAAACCGGGACGTATATGATTATCTTCAGCATGAGGACATCCCCCTGCTGCTCGAAATCCCCTATGATGAAAAAATTGCACGTCTTTATTCTTCAGGGAAACTGGTGGCCCAAACGAAGAGTGAATGGCAGGATCAGTTGCTTGATGTGGTGGATCATATAAAAGCACATTATGGAAATAGCGGTCATCAGTGGTAAGGGAGGAACGGGAAAATCAAGCCTGGTTGCTTCTTTTGCAACCCTCAGCGAACGATTGGTGCTGGTCGACTGCGATGTTGACGCGGCCAATCTTTACATCCTGTTCAATCCCCTGCATGAGGAAGTCCGCGAATACGTGGGCAGTCAAAAAGCGGTCATCGACTATGATGTGTGCACCCATTGTGGCCTCTGCCTCCAATACTGTCGCTTCGATGCCATCTCGGTCATCCAGGGGAGCGTTAAAATTTCGGATACGTACTGCGATGGATGCTTCCTATGCTCGCGCATCTGCCCCGAACATGCCATTACCATGGTTAAAAACGATCAAAGCCGTATGTATGCCGGAGAGTTCCGAAATGGCATCATGGTCTACGGACGGCTGGCTCCCGGTGAGGAAAACTCGGGTAAAATGGTAAACGAGCTACGCGACCGGGCAAAACAGGCAGCCAAACACCATTCGATCGAAACCATTCTGCTTGACGGACCGCCCGGAATCGGTTGCCCGGTCATTTCCACGATAACCGGAGTGGATGCGGTAGTAATTGTCACCGAACCAACCCTTTCGGCACTGCACGACCTGGAACGGACGCTGGGCATCGCCGGAAAATTCAAGCTGAGGGCCTGGGTGGTGATCAATAAATACGACATAAATCCGGATATTTGTACCAGGATCAACCAGTATTGCAAAAGCAAAAAGGTGGTGGTAGCAGGGAACCTCCCCTTTGATCCACAGGTAGTTGATGCCATGGTAAATTGTAAAAGCATGATCGAATGGGCCCCTGACTCTGTTGTAAGCCGGGAAATCAGAAATATATGGAAAGTGATTCATTCATAGTTCAGGTTATCGTTTCATCACAGTATAAAAGATAGGATCTGTGCAAGCCAGTATGTCCCCATAAGGAAACATACTGGCTTGCACCTCCTAAGGAAAACAAAACTCAAACCTGAACAGAACAAATACGATTCGGGAACAAAAATTCAGAATTATTAATACCATTAATTAAAAAATAAAATGAAAAAAGGTGCTTTTACATTATTGATCACTCCCTTTAAAAGTGATTATTCCATCGACGAAAAAACCCTTCGTCAGCTCGTGCAGCGGCAAGTCAATTCGGATATCGATGGCATTGCTCCGCTGGGCGTCACAGGAGAAAATCCCCTGCTGACTGACGATGAGGTTAAACAGGTACTGAAAATTGTTGTGGAGGAAGTCAATGGAAAAATACCGGTCATGCCGGATATCAGTCTTCCTGGAACCCGCCAATCCATCGATCGGGCAAAAATGTATGCAGATACAGGTGCGGATTATGCAGTTGCTTATTCCCCGTTTCTCGTATTGCCCACAGCCTATGCGCTGCTTAAGTATTTCGAACAACTGGCAGATGCCTCACCCATCCCTGTTATTTTACATAATTCAAAAAATCGCACAGGCGTGGAACTTACTCCTGAAATGACAGCGCAGCTTGCCAAACATCCCAATATCGTAGGAACAAAGGATGGGAATAAGATGATCGATCATCTGGCCAAGATTGTATATCTGACCCGAAATGACGATTTTCTGGTATTCACAGGCAAAGATACCACTGCCTACCCGCTGGTCGCCTTTGGGGGAGCTGGCAGCTTTTCTGTCGCCGGTAATATTGTTCCTGATGTCATGGCCCAAATGATCCACCATGCGCTGGAGGGGAACCATGAAAAGGCAACAGAGCTCCATACGGAGTATTATCCTTTGTTTGAGGCCTGCAGGTTTGAAACCAATCCGATGGGGGCAAAAAAAGCATTGGAGCTCATGGGACTCATCGGCGGAGCCTTACGTCCCCCGATGACTGGCTTAAATGAATCCAATACGGTAATCATGGCTTCTATTTTGAAAGAAAAAGGCCTCATATGAGGCGACAGCCGGTTTTATATTGCATCACTCTTATTACAGATTATTAATTAACGATACTGTTTATGAAGACAAAAGACAAAGGGTTCAATACCAAACTAATTCATGCCGGGGCATTTGAAGATGAATTCGGTAGTGCCACCGTACCCATTTACCAGACATCAACCTTTCAATTTAAAAATGCCCAGCACGGGGCCGATTGTTTTTCGGGAAAAAGCGATGGTTATATCTATACACGGATTGCCAATCCCACGATCCGGGCTTTTGAACGTAACATCGCCGAACTGGAGAACGGCTATGACGGCATTGCCACCAGCTCGGGAATGGGAGCCATTAATTGCGTCTTTATGGCCCTGCTCGGAGCCGGAAGCCATATTGTCAGCACCGGTGCCGTTTACGGTCCGGTCAGAGGTGTTCTGGAAAAGGACTATTCGCGCTTTGGTGTTGAAATGACCTTTATCAACACATCGAACCTGGATCTTATAAAAGCAGCCATAAAACCCAATACCAGGGTGCTCTATATCGAAACCCCTGCCAATCCCACGATGGATATCACCGACATTGCAGCCTGTTCCAGGATAGCCAGGGAACACCGGTTGATCCTGGTCGTGGATAACACGTTCAGCTCCCCTTACCTGCAAAAACCCCTCGAACTTGGTGCCGACATCGTGCTGCATTCCATTACCAAGTTCATCAATGGTCACGCGGACATTGTTGGCGGGGTCGTCGTTGCCGGGGACCAGGCGCTCTATGAAAAGATCCGCCATTCGATGGTTTACCTGGGTTGTAACATGGATCCCACGCAGGCGTTCATGGTGTTGCGCGGTGTGAAGACCCTGGGTATCCGCATCGACCGGGCCCAGGAGAATGCCATCAAGGTTGCTGAATTCCTGCAATCGCATCCGAAAGTCGCCTGGATCAATTACCCAGGTCTTTCCTCCCACCCTCAGCATGAACTGGCGCTGAAACAGATGAAAGGACCTGGCTCCATGATGAGCTTCGGACTGAAAGGAGGATATGAGGCCGGAAGAAAACTGATGGACAACGTACATCTGGCCCTGCTGGCCGTCTCGCTGGGCGGGGTGGAAACACTCATCCAGCATCCGGCATCCATGACACACGCAGGCGTCAGCAGGGAAAATAAAATTGCCGCCGGCATTACAGATGACCTGGTCAGGTTGTCGGTTGGCATTGAAGACATGAAAGATATTATTGACGACCTGGAAAAAGGACTGGTAAACGTTTAGAATGAATGATTCTGTAAGCTTATGCCTCATTTTTCTTTAATATTCTCCAGTGGCTGGTCTGTTCCAGTTTGCCTTTGCCTCTTGGTCTTTCATTTACAGGGCAATGGACAATGTGTCATTCAGGGTGGCGTTCTGGACAGTGAAACGAAATCCCCCCTCCTTGGTGCTGCCATTCTCCTGAAGTCCAGTGAAAGAGGCACAGTGACCGACCCCTGGGGAAAATTCATTCTGGATGGAATCAAACCTGGCGCATATGTACTGGAGATCAAGCATATGGGTTATTTTGCCCATACTCATAAAATCACGTTGCAGCAGGGGGATACAACCCATCTGGAGATCCTTCTCAAACCGGAGATCAAAACACTCGAAGGCATAGAGGTCAGAGGACTTTATGATGACCCTTCTTCTATGAAGGTACCCTATGTCCGGTCGACAGTCCATCAAAATCAAATCATCCAGTCTTCTGTCACCGACATCGGCACTTACATACGCAGTGTTCCAAATGTTTCCGGCATACGCAAGGGTGGCTCGACCGTTGATCCGGTTATCCGTGGATTTAAATACAGCCAGCTGAACGTTCAGGTTGACGATGGCCAGAAAATAGAAGGCGGTTGCCCCAACCGAATGGATCCGGCGGCCTCCCATATTGATCTTGAGGACCTTCGGAGCCTGGAGATCCTGAAAGGGCCGTATGCCTTCCGCTATGGTCCTTCCTTTGGGGGAATCATCAACCTCAGGACGCATAAACCCGGCTTCAGTGAACGGTTTTCCATTGACGGATCTGCTTTGATCGGATATACGAGTAATCCGTCCGGGGCAAGAGAGCACCTGATCCTGAATGGCGCCAACCGGCTGGTGAATTTCAGCCTGTCGGGAAATAACAAGCAAAATGGAGATTATGTGGACGGAAACGGGAACCGGGTGAAGGCAGAAAGCAAAAAATACAATGTTAAGGGGCAATTCGGCATCACACCGGGAAAACAACATAAATTGCTGTTTTCTTACCTCTACTCTATGGGACAGGATGTTGCCTTCCCGGCATTACCGATGGATATGCGGGAAGATAAAACAAAGCTGATGTCGCTGGATTATACCTGGGATCATCCTTCAGAACTGGCCTTGCCTGTAAAGGTAAAACTTTACCGTTCGGATGTGAAGCATACCATGGACAATAAGGACAGGCCCAATTCAGATACCGTAGTGGCAGTGACCATCGTCCAGGCTTTTAATACCGGTGGCAGGCTGGAAGGAGGTTTTAACAACGGAAACTATAATCTGCTGATGGGCGTTGACTTTGAGCATATCACCAAAGACGGTGACCGCGTCAAAACCCTCATCATGCAACCGACCATGCCATCCCATACGGAACAGATATGGAACAATGCGGTCATCGCCAATCTGGGATTCTTTGCTGAGTTTCGCAAATCCCTCACACCATTTGATGTCATAGCATCAGCACGTCTTGATTTGAACCAGGCCAATTCCGACGATATCACGTTTGAGAAAATGGGTACGGTCATTTATTTTAACGACAATAATGAATCAAAATACGTTAATTTCAGTGCCAGTGGCGGATTTGAGTGCTGGATAAATCCAACCCTTTCCCTTAGCCTTACACTGGGAAGGGGGATCAGAAGTCCTGACATGACCGAGCGGTTCATCACCCTCTTGCCTGTAGGGTACGACAATTACGACTACCTTGGCAATCCATCGCTGAAACCGGAAGCCAATAACCAGGTTGATCTCACAGCCCGGTTCAAGGATCCGAACATCGGAAATTTTGAAGTCAACGGATTTTATTCCCTGGTGACCGATTATATTACGGGGAAGATTGTCCCGCCGGTTGAACAAAAACCGGCTACCAGCGGCGTGATCGGTGTCAAGAAGTTCTATAATGCCGATAGGGCCCGTTTCAGAGGCTTTGAACTCACTTATGCGTCCACACCTTCCAGTGAATGGTATATTCATTTTATCGCAGCCTATACCCGTGCCACCATTAACGAGGCAGTTCGGCATATCATCAGTGATCAGGGGGAGGTTTCCGGCACAGAGACCATAAACAATGATCCATTATCCGAGATTCCTCCTTTTGAATCCACCCTTGTTATTGGATATAAATTCTTACAGGGGAGGCTGTTACCAAAAATAAAAGGCCGGATCGCAGCCCATCAGAACCATGTTTCAAAGGCATTTTATGAGCAGACCACTCCTGGCTTTTTCGTTGCAGGATTCTCCTGCTCCTATTATCATAATGCTCATTTTACCATCACAGGCGGTGTCGATAATATTTTCGATAAGGCCTATTATGAGCATTTGAGCCGAAGAATTATCGGCAACACCTATGACCTTTATGAACCGGGGAGAAACTTTTATGTAAATTTAATATTCAGTATATAGTATTGATGACTTATGATGAATTTAATTCGCCATCTGCTGGTGTTATCCATACTGGCGATCATTCCGCTGATCTCATGCAACAAGGCCATACAGGAAGTCACGATCACTTACAGCATCACTGATTCCGATTCCGGATTTGATGTGCGTTATCGAAATGATGAGGGGAATGTGGTTTTCGAAAAAGTTTCAACGGATAGTGAATCAGATGTCTGGAAGTATACATTTGAGGCGGATCCGGGAGAGATCCTTTTTATTTCAGCCAATTATTATGACGTAAATTCGAAAATCAAGGTACGGATCATGTTGGATGGCAAAATCTTCAGGGAAGCTTCAAGCCGGTATGATACCTCGAATTTTGTGGTCGTGTCGGGGACGGTGCCGTACTAGAGAGGAGAGAGGAGAAAGGAGAGAGGAGAGAGGAGAGAGGAGAGAGGAGAAAGGAGAGAGGAGAAAGGCATAATGATTATGAAAAGGAAACGTTAGATGAGTATGAGGAATCTTTTTATCGTGATGGTATGGGTAGTGGTTTCCATGATGTGGGCTTGTGGCGGCGATGAACCTGAGCCGGAGCCCACGGACCATGGCAAGATCATAGTTACATTCCATCACCAGGTTGCCGGCGAGCTGCTTGTCATTGACACCATGATCTACACAAACGCTGCGGGCAATCACTACCTGATCACCGAGGTTCAGTATTTCATTTCCGATGTGATCTTCCATCAGTCCGATGGTTCTCATTTTCTGATCGATGACTGGGAAGACATGCATTATGTGGATCATGATCTTCCTTCGACCATGACGTGGGAGGTTTTCGACAAGATCCCACCGGGTTCTTACGATTCCATATCCTTTATGTTTGGAATCAGCCCTGAAAAAAATATTTCCCTGATGTTTGTAAATCCTCCCGAAAGGGACATGTTCTGGCCGGATGTGCTGGGGGGAGGCTATCATTATCTGAAACTAAACGGGAAATGGCTTAACGACGGTATGGCACAAAACGTCCCGTTCGAATTTCACCTGGGTATCGGACAGATCTATTCCGGGGATACAATCAATGTGAACGACATTACCGGATTTGTGCACAATAATTTCCGGGTGACATTGCCCGGATCCTCCTTTCAGATGGCAGCCGGAGATACGCTGCATGCAGCCGTCAGCATGAACATTGAGCATTGGTTCACTGATCCCCATCCCATCGACCTTTCTACGTTCCCTTTTAATATCATGCAATGCCAGGAATGCATGCGGATAGGATGTGAGAACGGAAAGGAAGGAGTGTTCACGATTTTAATATCAAAGAGCAAAACTCAAAAATCAAATGTGAAAATTAACTTTTGAGTTTTGCTTTTTGCTCTTTGCTCTTTGATTTTAGTGTATGAATCGACTGCTTTCTATATTTCTTTTTATTGTTAGTTGCCAGTTGTTCCTGGTATCGTGCCAGCGTGAGGAGGAGGTAGACTATCAACCCACCCCCTATTTCTTCGACATCCCGATGTTTTATCCCACAAAATTGAATATCCCCGATGACAATCCCATGACGGTGGAAGGGATCGAGCTGGGCAGATACCTGTTCTACGACGGCCGCATGTCAGGACGGACCGATCCGGATTCGATGATGAGCTGTGCAACCTGCCATCTTCAGTCCAACTCGTTCGAGTGTGGCATCGATCACCCGAAGTATACCGGTGGAACGACATTCGGATTATCAGGAAAGCAGACACCCCATTATATGCTTCCCTTGATCAACCTGGTATGGAACGATAACGGATATTTATGGAACGGGCTGATTTCGAAGGAAAACCCGTCCCCCTTGCAACAGAACCTGGAAGCACTGGTCTGGATGGGGATTGTGGCTCCCCATGAGATGGCGGGCGACACCAACCGCACCAAAGCACTGATCCGGAGCGTGAAGGGATATCCGGAGCTTTTCGCAAAAGCATTCGGCTCAGAAGATGTGACGGTAGACCGTATGAGCAAGGCCATTGCTCAATTCATCCGCACGTTCGTATCGAAAGATTGCAAGTTTGATCGCTATATGAGGGGAGAGGAGCAGCTGACCGAATCTGAATTATCGGGTTATATTCTCTTTACTACGGAAGAAGGGGCTGACTGTTTTCACTGCCACGGCGGCTTTGGCAATCCCCTGTGGACAACGAATCTTTACTACAATAACGGCAAGGATTCCCTTTTCACGGGCGAATTTGAGGATCCGCGCGACCGGTATCACATCACCGGTAATCTATCCGACCTGGGCGCCTACAAAGCGCCCACGCTCCGCAATATTGCCCTGACAGCACCCTATATGCATGATGGCCGTTATAAGACGCTTGACGAGGTCATCGATTTTTACTCGCACTATCTTGTCTGGTCACCTAACATTGACCCGCTGATGCATCATATCGCACGGGGAGGGGTGCAACTTACCCCCAAAGAGAAAGCGGACCTGAAGTCCTTCCTGATGACACTGACCGATACGGTTTTCATACACAATCCGGCCTTTTCCGACCCAAATGGACCATAAAAATACCCCTAGTGGAAATGCTTCGATCCCAACCTGTACTCGATAATCTTAAAAAAAATAAAACAAATGAATATCTGGCTTGAGGTTACCAGTTTGATTATACCCGGAATTAATGACGATTTGAAAGAAATTAGAGATATGGCAAATTTTGTAGCTGTTGAACTGGGGGCGGATGTACCCTGGCATATCAGCAGTTTTTTCTCCGCCTATAAAATGAAGGAAGTACCTGCAACACCATTAAAAACCTTACGGGCAGCTAAGGAAACTGGCATAGAAGCCGGCCTTAATTATGTTTATACCGGGAATACTGCAAATACGGGTGATATGTGTGCATATGGTGAAAATTATGCCTGCCCTTATATTGATCCGGGAAACTGGCTCGACGTACCGGTGCGTGCCGGCGAGAAAAACTATATAATTGGGAAATAGTAATTTAGCATAAAAAAAGACTATTGCCAAAGAATTCGATATTTACAATATTAACCATTTATTAAAAGGATTCAGATTATGGAAAAATATTTAGTTGCATCATCAGGTGATACATTGGATTCAAAAGTATCAGGCAGATTCGGTCATTCAGGATATTTCCTGATAATAGATCCGCAGACTATGGAATTTGAAGCTTTCTCAGGGGTTGGTAAAGATGAAGATCAAAACGTCGGAAAATTTATTACCCCGGATGTAAAAAAGGTTATTGTCGGCAATATCGGCCCGTCATCATATAACGAAATATTATCTTACGGCTGTAAAGTTTACCTGTGCCGTAATATGTCAGTTAACGCGGCAGTAAAAAAAGTTAAGGATGACGAAGTTCCGATATTGATAGAGCCAACCTTAAAAGATGGGATTCATTCAGCACGCAAAGCAGGAGATAGGGATGGGGAACGTGGAATAGGAAGAGGCATGGGCATGGGACAAAAAGATGGCAGAGGAATGGGAAGAAAAATGGGCGGAGGAATGGGCAAAGGAATGGGCAAAGGAATGGGGGGTGGTAAAGGCAGGAGAGGCAGAAGTTGAGAATTGTAGTAATTTGACCTTTAGGATATTTCTATGGTAAAGGATGCTGTTCAAAGCGCCGATGTCATTATCGATGCAATTTTCGGTGCAGGCCTCGATCGAGAGATTAAGGGGATACTCAAGTGCTATTGCAAAAATTAACCAAAGCCAAAAGACTGTATTCAGCAAGGAACACCGTTATCTGAAATTGATACAGGATGTTTTGCCTGAGACGAAAGAAATTAAAGAGATTTTCGGTTTCGTTTATGCATTTCAGCAGGAACATGTTTTTACACGTGTTCCGAGTAATGCTGCGGGTCGACCAGCTCACGGTATTTGAAAACAATTTTTTTAAAGTCGTTCCATGTATCACGTTTTAACGAAGGGTCGCGCAGCAGGGCTGCAGGATGGTAGACCGGCATGGCCAGTCTGTTTTGCCAGTTAAGCCAGTTTCCGCGTTCACGTGTAATTCGATATTCTGGTCCTGCCATATATTTTAATGCCGTAGCGCCAAGTAATATCAGTATTTTCGGATTTATCAGTTCAATCTGTTTTAACAGCCAGGGCATGCAAACAGATGCTTCCTGTTGTGTTGGAACCCTGTTGTCGGGGGGCCGACATTTTACAATATTACTGATAAAAACATGCTCATTACGGGTAAACCCGCAGGCATCCAATATCTTGTCGAGCAACTGTCCCGATTTACCAACGAAGGGCCTTCCCTGCAAATCTTCATCCCTGCCCGGGGCTTCGCCAATGATTAAGATACAGGCATTTGTATTGCCTTCTCCAAAAATCACATGGTGGCGTGTTTTAGCCAATTCGCATTTTGTGCATTGTAATATTTCTTCTTTAAGCGTTGCTATTTCAGGATTCATATTGATTATGTGTTACATGAAATAAACAAAAATCCCGGTTTTGTCATATAATCTCATAGCTACTAACAGACATTGGGGAATTTAACCGGTTAAGTACCCTTTCCAGTAATATTCCCTGATTTTGGTCATAGCGGTATCCAAACGTTGCCCTAACACCATACGATATAAAATGCACTGCCCTTTCGAGCGCTATGGGCAAACTGTCGCCCTGCAACAATGAACCTGTTAACACACTGGTAAAACAGTCACCGGTGCCGGGAAAATCAGCCGTGATATAATCAATAGGTACTTTCCAGAATCGGGAGTCATTCCTGTTATAAGCAATTACCGAGAATTTTTTGCCGGGAGTTTTATCGGGAACACTTGTAATAACAACTATTTCCGGCCCCATGTCCGATAATTGTAACATCCATTCTTTAATATCTTTCTCACTGATATCGGATTTAAAAGGTTTTCCCAGTAGCAGCGATGATTCGGTTAAATTTGGCGTTATAATATTGGCCTTTTGAATTAAAGACTTCATTTCCGATACCATTTTTTTTTTAATCGGGCCGTACATTTTGCCATTATCTCCAAGAACCGGGTCAATAACAACAAGCTGGCCTTCATTGGTAAATGTATCGATCATTCCCTGAACAATGCGGATTTGTTTATGAGAGCCTAAAAAACCGCTGTAAATGGCGTCAAAAAAAACGTTTAGTTTTTTCCAGTGGTCAATAACAGGCTGCATATGATATGTGAGATCAACAAAGTGATATCCTTCGTACCGGCTGTGTGAGGATAATATGGCAGTAGGCAGCGGGCACACTTTAATTCCCATGGCCGACAAGATAGGGATAACAACTGATAACGAAGTTCGCCCACAACCTGAAAGGTCGTGTATGGCAGCAATTTGTTTTACAGGTGGTTGTGATAGCATTTTATTATTGCTTTATTCCAGCCAGGGATCCATGTCTAAATTCGTTGAACCAAATATATCCCTGTTTTGGTATTCCATTATTTTTTTAAGATGTTCCAAAAGAGCTATCGCTTTTTTATTCTTATTATCTGTCTCTATTATTTTTTGCAAAAAACCAATAGCTTCTCTATATTTTTTCTCGCCGATAAGTTTACTGGTTACCTGAAAGCAATCATCGTTTTTATCGAGATTGTTCATTTTTGAATTGTTACTATTTATAGATTCATTTACTTTTTATAATGTTAGGGCCAATTTGTAGGCATCATAAATAGCATTTTGGGCTTTCCCCACCGATTTGGCATCGCCGATATAATACACAGGTATTTTAAATTCGGGTTTAAACGGGATATAGCTTTCCATACCCGTAGAAACCACAACTGTATCTATATCTTCAAACTGAATATTCTCTCCATTTTTCTCTGCAAAAACGGTTTTCCCTTCTATCTTTTTAATATTAGTATGATCACTGAAAACGGTTCCTTTTTCTTTCATCATTTTTAATGAAAGATTTTTAGCAATCATTTCCATATCTTCCCCAAAATCAGTTGTCCTTTTAACAATAATTACTTTATTGTTTAACGCTATTAAAGCTGTAGCTATATCAACACCAATCAATCCTCCGCCAATAATCAATATTTTTTTATTTTCCGGTATATTTTCTTCCAGCAGAATATCCGCCCAATAATATTTATTTAACCCGGCAATGGATGGGACTTTTGGTTTAGAGCCAGTCGCAAATATCACCCCATCGTACTTGCCCATAATATCTGACTTTATAACCTCCCTATAAATTATATTTATGCCATTATTTTTTAATTCCTCAACGAAATAGGGGACTAAACGCCCCATTGATTTTTTATTGGGAGTCAATGGGGCTAAATTAAACTGTCCTCCCAATTTATTTTTTTCAAAAAGGTCAACATTATGCCCTCTCCTTTTCAAAATTATTGCAGCTTCCATTCCTGATAACCCACCCCCGATTATAGCAAATTGTTTAGCTTGTTTTGTTATTTCAAAAACCTCAGTTTCCCTACCTGCTTCAGGATTTACAAGACATTGAAGTCCCTGCCCTGATTTAACCCCGCCAAGACATCCTTCTGAACATGCAAGACATGGCCTAATGTTTCCACTCTCCAAACCAAAGAATTTGCCAAGGAAATCAGGATCGGCTACCAGTGCACGGCCTAAAGCAATATAATCGGCATGATATTTCTGCTCGAGCAATTGAATATCTTTAATGGTGTTGACCTGCCCCACAAATATTACCGGCATTTTCACTTCTGACTTTATTTTACCTGCCAGTTCCCATGTTCTCCCTTTAGGTACAAACATGTGCTGAAAAAACCAGGGGGGTGTCGAACATGATGAACCGGCTGACACATGAATAGCTTCTATCCCATTTTTTTTAAGGAGTAATGAAAATTGAATCATTTCATCTATATGAAAGCCCTGAGTTATCATTTCATCTCCACTAATCCGGGCAATTAAAGGAATCTCTACAGCTTTTTTCACGGCGTTCAGTACCTCAAGAGGGAACTTCGCCCTGTTTTCGAGAGTGCCATTATAGTTATCAGAACGATTATTTACCGAAGGCGATAAAAATTGTGCAAGCAGATAACCATGCCCGAACTGCAGTTCAATCATATCAAAACCACAATGAACTGCCCGTTGCGTTGCTTCAACAAAGTTGTTAATTACGTTGTCCATCATTTCGCGGTCCATCATTTCCGGCACAGCCCCACCATTTTCACAGGGTTTGTTGGTGGAAGAAATAAAATAATTACCGGATAAATTGGGATTTGCCATTCTTCCCGGATGGTTAAGATGCGCGATTGCTTTAACTCCATTTTTATGAAGTACGTTAACCAACTTAGATAGTCCTGGTATTTTATCGTCATTGTCTATTCCAAGCTGTGTGGGAATCTCACGCAGTCCGGAATCGAGATAGAGTGGCTCCAGGATAATTGCCCCTAAATAGTTGCTTCTTTTTTCATAGAAAAAAAGATGTTTCTCATTTACCAATCCATCTCCATGAGCATACCCCAATTTTAATGGAGCCATTATAAATTTATTTTTCAGGTTTATCATAGTTGTAGAATTTTTACTTCTGTTTTTTCTATTTGTTATCTGTAAGCACTGGTTGCAGAATAAATGTAACAGTATTTAGCCATGCCCAGCATTTTTGGGAAAATAGTTGTTCCATCGTTAGTGGGTACTGCTATTAATTCGGGCTTATTTGAATTATCAGCCATTTTTTTGAGCGCTTAGTAACCGAACGTATTTTTTAAAATAAAAATGCTCGGTAAAATTATCGAAGCCAGTTTTATTCAAAATCTCTTTCCAATTTCTCTCAATAAAATCGAAAGCGTATTTGCATTCTATTTTTTTAAAGATAAAGCGGTGAAGGCCGGGCATTTTATCCATGTCAAATTCTGCAAAATCGAGAATATGGAAAGTACCGCCGGGTTTTAAATGATCAAAAGCATTTTGAATTACAGTACTGCGAATTTCATGCGGGAAACCATGGATAACAAAACTGATAAAAATCGTATCATATGTTTTTTGCAAATTAAATGGAATATCAACGCGTTGGTTTATAAAGTCTATTCGTTTATCCCCTTCAAATTTTCGCTTAAATTGCTTTTCCATATGCTCCGAAATGTCTAATCCTGTAATATGGCCTTTCTCCTTCAGATAGCCTAACATCAGTTTGGCATTTCTGCCGGTTCCGCAACCTAAATCAAGTATTTGGTCATCGGGCAGGATACCCATGTCGCTAATAGCTTTTTTTATGAATCCATTGTACAGCCCTATTGAACCTATATTCATTACCTTATCGTAATTTCGGGCGACAAATTCTTTGAGTTCAACCCCGGAATCGGGGTAAATTTTTTCATTCATATCCATTATTTTTAATGTTAAATATCTTTAAAAACCCTTGTAAGGGAAAAGCCGGGGGCATCAACCTGTAAATCGAGAAAATACCCGAAAGGCGTTTGATGTACTTCATAACCGGCATTTTTCATACGTTCCTCCACCCTGTCAAAAAAATGCTTCGTAAAATCAGTCTCGGCTTTGCTGTCCGAAAGGTGTGCAAACGAGTGCAGAACAACTTCTTTTACCTGGTTTTTCCCGCATATCCATTTCAGGTTTTTTACCAATTTTGTTTCAACATCTTTATCTCTTTCAACATCTTCCTGTTCAACCTGTATAAAGGCTGTTTGAACATTTTCGAAATGCGCCGGCAGGTTATTTTCAAATGCATCGTCGACCGTTTTTACAGTTGGTGTGTAAACAAATTTCTTACATCGGATCGTAGTGTTTTAATAAATTCTCTAAAACCTTTAATTTTCGATGTTGAGGGGATATTTTCTTTTATCTTCCAAAACCCTCCCGATGCAATCAGAAGTAATGATGCCCCCGCGAATAACATAAATGCAAAATTTACCGGATATGCCGAAGAGTTCAATATTTTCTTAGCCAGAAAGGATGAGGACAAAACGACAATTCCCACAATGATCTGTTTGGTAGAAAAGAACACTTTTCTTTTATCTTCATTCACAGTTTTCCCCAGATATCGGTATAACTGATGTTGGTATAAGCGCCGCCCAGCGAAAAAATCGAGATGAATAAAAAAATAAGCCAGAGTATCCATTTCAGTTGGTGACCGTGAAAAAAAATAAAATGAATCCCGGGGCAAAAAGTGAAAGTATGCGTGAATTAATGCCCAGAAGCAGAAATTTCTTTTTAAAGGGTTTATTGCTGATGTAAGGGGCAAAAAACAATTGGGTGAAACTTGACCCATCCAACATGTTGGCGGTCATGATGCCAACATGAAAAGCCTTTCCACCCGATTCGACAAGCATGGCAGGAATAACCGTATCAACATCCATAAAATTTTGGGCCAGACCCAGAAAACGGGCACGCCACAAAAAGGCATAAAAATTATGGGTCGATGTGTTTCGTGATGCGGTCATCTTTTGAATTTTCTCAGGTAGTAATTATGGCCACTATATTGTAGCTTTTCAATGAGTTTATCTTCAATTAGTGAGTCTAAGAAATTGTTGTTTGTTTCAATAGTGAGGTCGGTATGTATTAATTCGTCACGAGAATCATTTAAGCCTTTTATTAGCATGGTTTCGGTTACCAGTTTGCCGGAGTATTGCTTTGCAAAAGAACTTATTCCACCGGCAATTTCATTCAGGTCCAGATGTTTGTGTGGTTAATTTGTTTTTTCGGTACCCGGTATGCCCAGCATAAAATGTTATAGATTTAACCAATTACCAATACCAATCCTTTAAGAATGATTTTGTTTCCTCCCAGGATAAAATCACGATCCTTCGCTGTAAGAAATGGCGCATCCAATGTCATTTTAATTACATTTCATCTTTTTGCTTTAATTATCACAAAACTTCCTTTACCAAAGCCATTTTCAGGTTGCTGGATTTCTTTAATATCGTCGAGCGCTCCAAAAATGGTCTGGCAGGTTTGTTCATTTGTAAAATCACTATCCCACAATAGTTTATAGATATCTTCCGTACTGAAAAAGTTAGCATCTTTATAAAAAAGGCTGTTTTCTTTTCCCCGAAGATATAGTTTCCCAACCGGGCTGTTTTTATCAACAAATGCCACAATAACTTCCCCACCTGGTTTCAGAATTCTCTTTATTTCCTGAAACGTTTTCCGGGCATCGTCAACAAAACAAATGGTAGTTACCATTACAGTAAAGTCAATGCTTTCATCTTCGTAGGGAAGGTTTTCGGCAATACCCTCAATTGCATTAATTCCTCGTTCAATGGCTTTTGTACGCATATTTGCAGAAGGGTCGCACCCTTCCTTAATTCCTAAAGCAGAAGCAAAAAGCCCGCTGCCAACGCCAATTTCGACACCCCTTCCCTTGGATGGCAGAACCTTACGGATGGCTTCTATTTCCGACAGGAACGCAAAATGATGATCATCAAACGGTTATGGGTTAAACCATTGGGGCTGAAACCCTCAAATGGACCTTGCTTCTTGAGCTACATAGCAAACCGGCAAGGGTGGTTTCTTCCTTTTTCGTTTTTTTCAGCATATAGTAAAATATATTAGTGACCGTTTCGCTCAGCCTGTCTTCAGATGCTAATATATTATACAGCTTGATAAGACAATTGTCAAAATGAATTTCGAGTTTGATTAAGTCTTCAATGGCCATTGTACACCCTGCATGGACCTCATTGAGGCACTCAGCGATCTGATTTGATAATTTTTCACAGGGAAAATCCAGATAACAATTCATTGCCTCTGCGATTTTCCTGTGTTTCTCAAGATAATCCTCACGAGACTTTTCAAGTTCATACAGGTCAGAAATTAATGATCTCATTTTGTCATCTTCTGTCTTTTCATAAATCTCACGGTACAGTTTAGCTACCTGTGCATGATACGACTGAATCTGTCCGATGATCTCACTTTTTGGTTTATACATGATTTCCCCCTTTCTTTATTGAATGAGCTTCGGTCGTTGAGACCGAATGTGCTGTTTAAAAACAGCCATATACAAAATTACAACCTTTATATGGTTAATTATAAAGGAGTTAGGGGTTTTTAGAATAAATAAAACATTGAGATTTATCAAATTATTTATTGAGCTGAAAAAGCACAATCAGCTCCCGGTATTACTTTGGCCTCTAAAATTGGCTTTATGAAGCCTGACCGGCCCTTCATTTTTTAAAGGAGTTTTTCTATTTTCGATATGGAGCCAAACGAGGGTACGGGAATTCCAGTTGCAGATTACCCTTTTTGGTTTATATCTTCTAACAATTTCAGGTTCTTGATCTCAATTCTTTTCCCTTTTAGTTCAATTATATTTTCATTGTTAAATTCGGATAAAATCCGGACAACGCTTTCCATCGACATTCCTGATAATTCAGCCAAATCGTTTCTGCTGATATGAGAAAACACATCGATTGCTTTAAATTCTTCCTGATTCAAATATAGCAACGTATTTGCAAGCTTGCCATTCAATTGCCTGAGGCCTAAATTTAAACATTTGGTCAGCATAAGGTTGTAGTCTCTACAATACCAGCTAGAGAGCTGACGGGCAAAATCACAGCACTGATTAATTAAATCTTTAATACTTTCACGGTCAATGGAACAAACCCGGGTTTCTTTCAATGCAGAGGCAGAGAAATAATAGGTGTCGTCACCAAACAAAGATGTCAATCCAATGAAATCCTTTGATTTAAGCAGTTTTATAATAATATTTTTGTCCGGGCTTTCTATATATACTTTTACCAACCCATCTATAATATATAATATATCGGTTACATGGGATCCTTCTTTTATAATTGTTTCTCCCTTGTTATAAGGAATATGGGTTTTTTGTAGATTGAAGAATTCTTCTATTTTTTTTATTTTTTGAATAAAACAATCAGAACGGGCATAACAATCGTTACAATTCGTTTTTATTACATATCTGTCCATTTCAGAAGCGATAGTTGAGATATCAATATGTAATTCCGTTTAAATACTTATTTTTGGATTATAAATATACAATTTTGATTAATACGTCATCACTTTTATTTCATAAAAAGGCCAGGGAATAGAAAGAAAATAAAGATCAATTTTTGAGTTTTTTAGCCGAAGTGATCAGCGCTTCAAAATAGAGGGCAAATGGACGATAAGCCAGGTGAGACCATTTTGAAAAAGGAACTTCGATCATAAGCATCGGGAACAGCACCATAAGATGAAAAACATACACATAGTAGGTTGGATAAGGCATCCCGTTGACTCTGAAGATATGAACAAGTATTCCTGAAACGGTTGTCAATAGAAGCAATACTAAAAACGTCCAGTCGGTGACATGGGTTTGTTTGCTTTTTTCTGATTTTTTACGGAAGCGTTGCCAGAGAAAGTAAACAACACCGATGATCAGGCCAAGTGTTGCATAGTATCCCAGCAATCGCTGAGGATGAATCCAGGGATGGATGATATCGGTTTGAAACCAGCCCAGGAAAACAACAATCATGATGAACATGATTACATAACTGCTCATCAGAAACCAGTGAATGATCCAATAGGGTTGTACGGTAAATTTTTTGCCACTACGCAAAGTATCGCATTTTGAAAATTCAATTTGAGAGGCAAAATGCAGGATTAATTTCCAGAATTCTGTGAAATAAAGTTTAAAAGGTATCCGCACTCCCTTGTTATTCCGCAGGATCTTCAGGTACATGTTACCAATGTTGGTAAGCAGGAAAAAACTCAATAGCCCGGCCATGATCCAGTCCCCTATTTCAATCTGTTTCCAGGGTGCAAAGGTATTTAACTTAACCCCACCCTGGTCTGTTAGTTCGGTTGTCATGGGCCCATGGAAGAGTACGAAAAGCACCAGAATAATAGCTGCCAGGAAAATAATGGAACCGAACTCCCATAATTTTGATGTATAGAGTTTGTATCCTAATCCTGTCCAATCGTATCTGGCAGTCAGGTATCTTCTGAGCCCCATCATTAACTGGGCAGGTTGGGCATTCTGGGGGCAGGTTTCGGAGCATTCCCCGCAATAGTAGCAGAGCCAGGGTTTTGTTGAAGCCTCAATATCCTTTTCCAGCCCAAGAACACTGAACCGCACCATTTCTCTTGGGAATGAATTCTGTTCTGTTGAGAGGGAACAAACCGCCGTACAGTTACCGCAATTGTAGCAGGCATTGAACCCTTCCACACCAAATTTTTTCAGTTCCGTTGAAAACTTTGGATTGATATTACTCATGCGCTGTGCCCTTTAAACGATAATAAAAATATTCATCCCTGTCATCCAGAACAGCTTCTGCAATTTCATGAAATTTTCGCAGCGTCATCAGATAGAAGGTGACCACATCCGATGAAAGGCCTGTCTCTGCGGCAATTTCCGGAATGGTTTTATCACCGGACTCCAGGGACTTTTTAATCAGTTTCCTGATCCTGAGGTACTCTTTACTCTTGTTTCGGGTAATTTCCGAAACATCTCTCATCTTTTTGATCGTATCGATTGTCTTCGACATATTGGGTAGTATTCACTGAGGCATTGATGATTCAATCAGCCAGGGCTTCGATCATTGTTTCGATTTCTTTGTCGGAATACCCGATGAGCTCGATAGCATTTTCCGGACACACAGGCAGGCACATCCCACAACCTTTGCATTTGGATTCGGTCACCACTGCCAGTTTTTTACCATTCTTCATAACCATTTCCAAGGCACCATACGGACATACTTCAATGCATTTACCGGAAGCGGAGCAGCGATCTTTATGGATGACAGCCTTGGTGGGTTCAAGAATGATTTCTCCTCTTTTAAGGAGAGCATTGGCTTTTGCCGCCGCGGTCAGGGATGACCTCACGGCTTCCGTAATATTGAAGGGGGCCTGGCAGGCTCCGGCAATATAGATCCCATCAATAACTGTTTCCACCGGTTTGAGTTTCGGATGAACTTCGTTAAAGAATTTATCACGTCCGATGGGTACTTTTAAGACATCGGCAATGGTGTTGTTTTTACGCGGGCCCATGCCTGTTACTAACACGACCAGATCGGCTTTAACGTTCAGATCCATATGGTTGGTCAGCAAATCATTGGCTGTGACAATGGTTTCATTCTTGTGAATTTTAACTTCCGGAGGTGAATCTTCAGGAAATTCAATGAAAATATCACCATGGGATGCTGCATCATTATAAAGGATCTCCTGCTTGCCATAGGTCCGGATGTCCTTATTAAAATGAAAGTTATGAATTCCTTTGTATTTTGACCTGACAAGGGAAGCAGTATGAATGGCAGAGGTACAGCAATACCTGGAACAGTGCTTTCTAGTGCCGTTTGTCTGACGACTTCCCACACAATAAATATAGGCAATGTCCCGGATCATTTTTTTCTTATAGGCCAGCTTTTCGGGGCTTAATTCGATCAATCGCTTGAATTGCTGAAGCGTGATAACGTTTTCTATTTCCTTGTAGGCAAATTCACCGGGTTCAGGTTCGTATGGGTCAAAGCCGGTGGCAAGGAGTATAGCCCCGACATTTAAGGTTAGAATCTCTTCTTTTTGATTAAAATCGATCCCTTCGAAGACTTTTTCACAGATACCGCACCGGGTACAGTTTTCTTTATCAATGACCGGGCATTTCGGAAATTCGCTTTTAAAATTTTTAAAAATCGCTTTTCGTGTGGTTATCCCGAAATTAAATTCATCAGGAACCTCCACGGGGCATAATTCAATGGCCTTTTGAAGCTGCCGTTCAAATTCCAATTCATCTTTCTTTTGGCATTCTGTGTTGATGAAGCGGGGGCGAATGCGTATTTTTACCTCAAAACCGCCTACTCTTCCTGAATTGGAGATGATATCTGCTCCTGTAAACAGGGTTATGTTCTTCCTGTCTTTCAGTTCTTTGTACAATCGGGTGACGAGTTCCTGGCCTGTTTCATTGGTCGTAAAAAGTGTATTCCACTGGGAAGTTCTCCCCCCAATGAAAAATTCACGTTCGATCAGGTAAACATGCGTTCCCATATCCGTCAGTTCAATCGCTGCCCTCAAGCCGGCAACACCGGCTCCAACAACCAATACTATGTTTTCAGCAGGAATGACGGGATTGGTAAGTGCCTGGGAATACCTGACCCTGCCCACCGCAGATTTGACAACCTGGATAGCTTTCACCGTGGCACCCTTCGGATCATTGGAATGTGCCCATGAAACCTGTTCCCGGATATTGGCCTGGACATAGTTGTACGGATTCAATCCTGCACGTTCAGCCACATTCCGGAAGGTGAAAAGGTGAAGCTTCGGGGAGCAGGATGCTACGACAATGGCATCCAGGTTATTCGCTTTGATATCGTCGATGATTTCCTTCTGGGAGGAGTCGGCACAGGCAAACATCATGGTTCGGGCACTGACCACTCCTTCTTCCTTTTCAATGATGCTCCTGACTTGTTCCACATCTACATAATCAGAAATATTGGATCCGCATTGGCAAATATAAACCCCAATCCGATTTTTCATTGAAAGACCCTCCTAAGATAAGATGCAGTTTGCGAAGAAGCAGCCCCTGCCGATACAATTGAATCAGGAATATCCATCGGACCGGAAGCGGTACCCGCAACATACACACCCTCAATGGATGTTTGTGACGGATTGGCAAGTTCATCGGTCTGTTTAATAAAACGGAACGAATCCAGTTCAAGATTCTGATTCCTGAAAAGACCTTCAGGTAACTCATTGGGTACTATTCCGACGGAAAGCACCACCATGTCGTGTCTGGCTTCTTTCACTCTTCCCTTTTCAATATCTTCATACCGTATGATCAGATCCCCATGGGGGTCCTCGCGGATCAGGCCGATTTTCCCTTTGATAAATTCCACCCCCATTCCTTTGGCCTGCATGTAGAACTCTTCGAATCCTTTACCGAAAGCCCTGATGTGAAGATAATAAATCGTGATATCTGCCATGGGAAGGGCACCCATAAGGAGCTGTGCCTGTTTGATGGAGTACATGCAGCAAACCTGTGAACATATCGGATTGCCAACCGTGACATCCCTGGAGCCGGTACAAAGGACATAGGCAATGTTATCGGGCATTTTACCATCTCCCGGCCTTAAAACAGCGTTAAAAGGCCTGGTGGGTACCAGCTGCCGTTCCATTTGCATGGAGGTGACCACATTTTTGAATCTGCCAAATCCATAACGCTCTATCTTTTGTGCATCAAACAGGTTAAACCCAGAGGCTATCACCACTGATTTGACCGTAAAATGCAATTCCTCGATTTCCTGGGTAAAGTCAATGGCATCTGCAGGACATGCTTTCTCACAGGCACCACAAAGAATACAATTTTCTATATCAATTACGGCCACCCTTGGATTGGCAATGCTGAACGGAACATAAACAGCCTTTCTTCCGACCATGTCCCATTGAAATTCATCCTGAACCACCACCGGGCATTTTTCCTCACATAACTGGCAGCCCGTACAGGCGGATTCTATGACATAGCGTGGTTTCTTTTCAACAACAATGTTAAATTGATGCTCCGACATCTTTTCAATCGAACGGACTTCACTGTAGGTGAGGATATGGATGTTCGGATGCCTTGCTGTTTCGGAAACCTTGGGTGTTGTGATGCAGGCTGAACAATCAAGCGTGGGGAACACTTTGCTCAGATGGATCATCTTTCCACCGAGCGACAGGTCTTTCTCTACCAGCAGGATGCTAAATCCTGAATTTGCCAAATCCAATGCAGATTCCTGACCGGCAATTCCGCCTCCGATCACCAGTGCATCAAAAAGAGTCTGTGCGTCTGTAGTCATGATGGGATCGCCTGATTTTTCTGGTTTTCTGAAAGATGATCATTGAAGTTCTTCATGTGCCGGGCAAACGCCTCTGCGCAAACCGAACAGATGGCGGCCATTTTCAACCGGGCAGGATCCATTCCCCTGGCCTTCATGATCTCATGTGTTCCGGCAACAATATCCCCGGTCAGTCTTTCGCAGTGACTGCTGAATGGGCAATCACTGCCATCCGCTGCGATAAACACCCCATCAAAACCTTTGTCGAATGCATGCAATATCCATCTGGGTTTTATTCCACTGGAGCAGGGCAAGGTTATCATATACACACTGGATGGATAATGGATTTTTAGAAGCCCTGCCAGGTCGATGGCTGGGTCTGAAATTTTTTCTGTCGAGAAAACCAGAATCCTGGGCTTGTTGCTTGCCATTACCGTTATTTCTTCAGGTAAATCTTAAAGTATCCTGACTCTTCAACGGCACCCAGGAAAGTATACCCTTTCTTTACAGCCCATTTGGGCACATCATTTTTAGTAGCCTCGTCGGATGAGAGTATTTCCATAATATCACCCTCGGCAATTTCACCTATTGCTTTTTTTGCTGCAAGGAGCGGGCCCGGACATGCTGTTCCGCGTGCATCCACCACTTTTGCAATCTTCAAATTTTTGATGTCTTCACTTGTCATTTTTATCTCCTTTTTGTTATTAAATGAATAAATGTACATCGGCTTCCTGAGCCGCAGTCATGTAGGAACCGATTCCCACAATGTCATCGGCTAAATCGATAAAGTCTTCCAGCTTCTCACCTCCCCAGATCTTGCCCGCAAGCCCGCAAATATGGATCTTTACATTGGTCAGTTCCTTTGCCTGCCGGAAGAACTCAACCCATGTGCAGACCTTCAGCTTGGCAAGCGATTCCATAAACTCATCCTTAAGATGCGGGTATTCAGCCATGGATAATTTGGAGGCATCATCTCCAATTTCCTTTTTAAAGGCCCTTGCACCCTGAAGTAATACATAGATATCGACGTCCATATCATCGGCAGCTGCCCCGCTGAGTATGATGCCGGCCGCCGTTAATTTATCAATGCTCCCAGAAAAAAGAGCCATACATAATTTTTTGTTTTCCATAGCTATTGTGTTTAAAATAACAATGACAAAATTGGATAATCTTTCTTTTGCACCTTTAAATCCCCATGTGCAAACGGCCACATCTGGGAGTGAAAATTCTTTGAAATAAATGTGACTTATTTCACATCCAAAGTATTAACTTTGTTCAATAGATACCAGTCTGCTATGGCTTATTATGGTAAAAATAATAACAAATGCCTGAACTGTATCATGAGATCCTCTTCCATAAAGGTACTGAATGAAACAGAATTGGTCACTTTATGCGATAACAGCGTCAATATTCAATTTAAAAAGGGTGAACTTATCATCAAACAGGGTGCTTTTACGACCAATGTAGTTTTTATCCAATCAGGATTAATTAAGATCCATTTGAAAGGACCACTGGAAAGAGATGGAATCATGAAAATTGAAAAGGGACCCATCTTTGCCGGTATCTCCGCCATTTTTGCCGACCGTACGCATAAATATTCCGTAACCGCATTAGAGGATTGTGATGCTTGTTTTATTGATATTACTGCTTTCAGGGAATTTATAGAACATAACGGAAAATTTGCACTGGAAATAATAAAAATCCTTAGCAATGATCTGGTGGTGCATTTCAGGCGTTGTGTCAATAAAACCCAAAATCATTCAATGGCCAGTTTTGCCGAGGCCTTGCTTTTTTTTTCTGATTATATTTTTGAGAGCGATGATTTTCAGCTACCACTGACCCGCTCTGAACTTGGAGAATTTATCGGAACTACCCGGGAAACCATTACACGAATGATTCATGATCTTTCCCAGGACAGGATCATTCAGGTTAATTCAAAATCCTTGCAGATTTTAAACAAAAATATTCTCTATAAGATCAGCAATACCACTAAGGGTTAATTTACCAAAAATCCCAGGAATATCTTCCCCCAATGGGATTACCAGAATGATTGGAACAAAAATACACAAGTTTATCAACCCAAAAAAGCGGGCTTCCTTATAAAAAAGGCTTTTATCCTTCTCAATGAGGTATTGTTTTGCTATACGGCTGTCTTTGTCAAAATAACCCAGTATAAACACCTCATTTGATTTTAAAATACGGTGAACTTCACGGATGGATTGTTGCGGATCGTCAACAAAACAAATGGTTATTACCCTCAATTCAAAGTCAAAAATTTCGTCCTGATAAGGAAGGTCTTCGGCAATACCATCAATGACATGTAATTTCCCGCTTAAGGGCTTTTACCCGCATCCTGGTTGAAGGATCACATCCCTCCGTAATACCCAAAGCGGAGAAGCAAAGACTCCGCTCCCAATAACAATTTCAACACCTCTGCCAGTATCAGGCAGAACATTACGTAATGCTTCAAGCTCGGATAAAAACACAAAACGATGATCATCGAACCATTGTTCGTATTCAGAAATATACGTATCAAATGGTGCTGTTTTTGCCATAACCTTATGAGCCTCTATTGTTGATGATTTGACAGATCCTTTCCCCGGCAAATGGATTACTCTGCTCATTCATCATGTTCATATAAATCCAGAATGTATTCACCGGCATGGTTCAACCTGGCAACAATATTGTCCCGCTCCAACCTGATCCTGCCAAAAAATCACCAAACTCCCAGTAACGCATGGGATAATGACAACATAAATATTACTGAGGAAAAAAACCTTTCTCTGATCGTTTTACAGGAGCGATCACGCTTGTTCAGCTTTTCGTTTCCGTCTCCTTCTCCAAATCACTCAACCGCTTTTCGATCTCCTTTTGTTCTCGTTTGAGCGCATCTGCATCCGCTTTCAGCATTCGGATCTCTTCCTCCCTGCTTAGGGCACGATCCCTGTATAGATTTCCGGCGTATCCGGGGAAAGAAGCCCCGTAAGATTGAGCCCTGCCCCATCCTCCTCCCCATCCACGGCCTCCTCTGAATCTCCTCCCTCCAAAGCCAAAACCCCTTCCCATTCCGCCGCCTTTTACATACCCGGGCGTGTCATATCCCGCGCAAAATCCAAGTTCTCTTCCGGTCATGGAACCCTGTCCCATGGGGCCGGTACGATCTCCTCGTGGCATAATTGTTTGTTTTTAATGGTTAAACCTCTTTGTTTCCCGTAAATCGGTCTATCTTTCAACTTCGTGTTTTAAACTTTACGATTACAAAGATAATACATTAAATGAACTTATGTTCATTTAATTCAATTTTTTTTAAATTACTGATATGAATTCCAGGGCAAGCCCTGAACCTTAATTCCGGGGCAAGCCCCAGAGAATTTACCCATTTACCCCTCCCCCGTCCCCACCCCTGCTGGCAGGGGAGGGGTGCAGGGGTGGGGTACATTAAAACCTTAACACATCACCCGTTTTAAGGAGGTTGGTTTTAAAAACCTGGTGAAAAACCGAACGAACGGGTGGAGTAGTACAATGCGCCGGATAAACGTGTTTGACATCATTCTTCATCAAATAGCTGATGGTCTCTTTTGTTTGCCTGTCGTTCCTTTTCAGGTGAAATCCTCCGAGGATGCCGTACACCCTGTTATCACCGGTCACTTCCTTTGCATGATCCAGTGTATTGACAATCCCGGCATGGCCGCAACCCGTAACAACGAACACTCCGTGGGGAAGCAACAGGGCAATGGCGCTGTCGTCCATTATAAAGTCGGGGATGCCACCTTCAAGGATATAGGGTGTTCTTTTTGATTCAAAATCGGTAAAACGGGGTATCTCTCCAAGAAAAAATATTTTTTTACTTATTTTACACGGAGTTGCTGTTGTCAACAGCTCAAATTTAATGCTGATTTCGTCTTCGCCACAATTTAATCCAATATAGGAATTGTCTGATTTCCTGTATCTTTTCACAAAGCACCCCGGATGACATACCAATTTCCCGCCTGGAAGACAGCAAAGTCCATTACCATGGTCATAGTGGCCATGGCTGAGTACAATGATATCGATCGCGGTCATGTCAATGCCCATGGTCAGAGCATTCCTTAAAAACAGATCGCTTTGCCCTGTATCAAAAAGCAACCGAACCCCATCGTATTCAATCAGGTAAGATAACCCATGCTCTCCTGGAGAATGCTCTCCTGGATTGTCATCGATCAGAATTGTAATGACCATTTCCATATTTTCTGAGGTAAGACGCATGGCCCCCTTCAGGGCAACTTTTCGATGCTGCAGGAAGAGTGCCGGATAAAAAAAATTTTCGTTGCAGTGCCTTACGTGGTACTAACCTTCACTGAAACTTCGTAAAGATAACAAAAAGTGAACTTGGGTTCATTTCAGTTATTCATTTTCTTACGAATTTCTTTCTCAAATGAAGTTTTGAGCCAGCAATATCAGAGAATTTGTAAATTTATATGCTCCAATTTTATCAGTTCCCGCCTATGGATAAAATCATTTACCAACCGATCGGCATCATCTATACTCCTTATGAAACCCTAACCGGAATGCCCATCCAGCCGTCGTCCGCTCCAGGCGTCATTGGCACGATCGAATTGTATCCGGAATTCACTGCCGGAATAAAGGACCTGGATGGATTCTCCCACCTCATCCTTTTGTATCATTTTCACATGTCCCGTGGTTACAAGTTGGAAGTGACCCCTTTCCTGGATGATCAGCTACGGGGGCTGTTTGCCACACGGGCACCCAACAGGCCAAATTCGATCGGATTGTCAGTCGTGGAACTGATTTCGATCCATAACAATATTCTTCACATTGCAAATGTGGATATTCTTAATGGCACACCTTTGTTGGACATTAAACCATATATACCTGCTTTTGAATTAATTAAAAATCTAAAAACCGGATGGTATGCGACTGTATGGGATCAACTACCTACGGCAAGGAACGACGGTCGTTTTAACAGCAAGGGTGAGGATGGTTAATATTCAATTCCTTTTCTTGCTTCCACTCCCCGGGAAAAATAGTGTTTCACTTCTTTCATTTCCGTCACCAGGTCGGCAATCTGGATCAGTTCGGCTGGTGCATACCTTCCTGTTAACACGATTTCCGTTTCCACGGATCCTGATTGGATGACCCGAATCAGTTCGTTCACACTGAAAAGGTTATAATAAAGGGCAATGGTAGCCTCATCCAGGATGATCAGGTCATAATCTCCGGAGGCGATCTTTTTTTCAACCTCTGTCAATCCTTCCCGTGCGGCTCGGATGTCGTCAGGTGTGGGGTTGTTGATAATGAAACACCCCAGGCCGTACTGACGAATGGTAATTTGGGGCAGGTGCTGTTCAATCAGTTCCTGTTCCGAATAAGGTCTGCCTTTAACGAACTGGGCCATGAACACTTTCTTGCCTGCCCCGGCTGCCCTGATCGCCAGGCCGAGAGCCGCCGTTGTCTTACCCTTTCCGTTGCCTGTATATACCTGAATGTATCCCCTGGTGTTCATTTTTCAGAAGGCATTGGTGGCTCCGGGGAGCGCTTCATTTTCCTGTTCAAAAGGAAGATATTGTCCGAATCACATCTTCTGCAATGCCTCAGCGGTTTCATGGTTACCATTGTTTCGTTGCAGTCGGGGCAACGGTACCAGAAATCATCCGTAATGAATGTTCCTCCCTGGATGAGGATGGCTTTACCCTCCACAAATGCTTTGGCTATATTTTTCCTGGCCCGGTCATAGAGCCTTGTAAACGTGGGGCGTGAAATTCCCATTTTCAGGGCCGCTTCTTCCTGGGTTAAATCTTCGTAATCCATGAGCCGTAATGCCTCAAACTCCTCGTAAAACAGAACCACGGATTTTAACTCACGCAGGGGGATGCCAAAAGGTTTGTATCCTTCCATCATCGGAGGCATCATCACCCTCCTGTATCTTTTCCGGTTAGGCATAGGAAAAAGTTTGAACAGATAGTTTTATCTGTGCAAAGTTAACCATTCAATCGAACAAAAGTTCATTATCAAAAGAATGTTCCGGGGAAATTACGTCAAGACCGTTTGTTTTTAAAGACCCAGTGCCGTTGAAGCATATAGTTGAAAAGAAGGGAGACGGACAGGTCAAAGAGCATTCGGCTGATGATATAGTAGGTTTTCAGGAATGTTGTAATGAGATAGGTTCCTGATGCCTTGAGCAAAATGCTGTTCAGCACGACCAGCGTAAACCGCAATAATTGCTGCCAGCCCGAATGCTTATAGGGAACCGTCCTCGAATGAAAGGTCCATTTCTTGTTGATGGTAAAGTTGACGACCGCCCCCACAACACCACCGATGACAATGGAAACGGTGTAATGAAAATGAAAAACTTCGGTAAAGAGAATCATGATGAGGTAATCAACCATACCTCCCAGAAAAGCAGAAAGCTGAGCTTTTGTGAAAACAACCAGTTTTTCAATCATTTTCTTTAGGATGTAGCTGTTTTCTTTCTGTTACATCCTTCGCGTCAGCGGTCTTCAATAACTTTCCTGTATCCGTGATGTTGACAATCAACAGAATGACACTGATAGCCGCCGCTGAGTATTGGATGGAGCCATGAAAGATCACCTCGGCCACCAGGATGGCTGACAGGACGATCCTGACCTCTGTTGGTCCCAGGGGTCCGGAATCGATGGAATACTTTCCGGTGATCCTGTACCTGATCAGGGCGATGATCATTTCCCAGCCATATAAAACCACGAAACCATATCCCAGAAGTTCCCATATTCCTTCGGCATATATGATATATCCCAGTCCGATAAGGATAATGCCGATCCAATCAATGATAATGTCCAGTGAAAACCCGTACCATTTCCTGGGTTTGTTGCGGTAATAGGCAATCCTTCCATCCAGTGAATCGCCAAACCAGCAGGTCAGGAAACCGGCAACACCGAGCAGAAGATAGTATGGGTGGATGTAAGCTGCCAGGAGGTAACTTACGAAAACGAGTAGATTTCCCAGAAAACCTATGGCTGTGAGCATGTCAGAGCTTATCCAGGAAGGGATGCGCTGCACCCAGAAGGCGATCGCCTGCCGCTCAAGGGGCCAGAGGAGATTCGTCCTGGTCCTGTCGCGGGCAATGGATTCCAGGGCTTCACTGTTCTTCAGTAAAGTGTTGGTCTCTCCATGGGTGAATTTCATGAAGCTCTCATTTTGGGGATATAATATACAGGAAGGGTCCCTGAACTATCATAAACCAGGTTGATCTCATCTAAGGCGACTTTCCGCAGGACGTACCTTGCCTGCCTGTGTCCCCTTAGTCTCCTGAACAGAGGAGACAGAGAATCAAAATCCTTGGGGTTGATTACTCCCATATCCACAAACAAAGTTATGAATCTTTTCAATCGTACCGCTGTATAATAAAAAACCCCTTCACCGGTTGGGTGAAAGGGCCTTTAAAAATAGGGATTCTGCAATCCTTATTTTCCAAACCGCTCATTGACGGCATTCCAGTTCACAACGTTCCAGAACGCCTCAATGTAATCGGGCCGGCGATTCTGATATTTCAGATAATAGGCGTGTTCCCACACATCCAGTGCCAGCAGGGGAGTTCCTCTTTTTTCAGCGACATCCATCAACGGATTATCCTGGTTAGGCGTGGAACTGATGAACAACTTACCCTGATCATCTTTCACAAGCCAGGCCCAGCCGCTTCCAAAACGCCCTTTAGCCGCATCATTGAACTGCCTGATGAATTCTTCGACGCTACCAAACGCCTCCTCAACCGCCATTTTCAACGCTGCCGACATCTGGCCTCCCTGCCCCTGCGGGGCCATATTCTCCCAAAAAAGGATATGATTGTAATATCCTCCGCCGTTGTTCCGGGTCGCTGCCGGTGCCTTGCTGACACTGGCAAACAAATCCTTGAGCGACTTGCTTTCCCAATCCGTTCCTGCGATGGCTTTCAAAAAATTATCGTAGTACGCACGGTGATGTTTCGTGTAATGGATCTCCATCGTCATTTTATCAATGAATGGTTCCAGGGCATCGTAGCTGTAAGGCAATGAGGGGAATTCAAAGCCCGCTTTCCCGCTTTGGGCTGTAAGTTTCTGGCTGAATGATGAAATGTGTGCTGTCATGGTCGTTATGAACATTAGTAAGGTTAAAATTGATTTTGCTTTCATGATTAAATTCATATTTAAACAGTTATATAACAATTTATGTTGAGCATTGTTCAACGGTTTGAACAAATTCGTAACTTCGTCCCCCCGATTCAACTCCGGTGGTTGAGAATATCTATCACTTACTTATTTGATTATGAATGTCTTGCGCAGCGTAACGCCCATATTTCTTATGGTTTTGTTATTTTTGTTGACGGCGGGGTGCAAACAGGAGTCTTCACCTGTGTCCTCAGCCGGAACCTCTGTCCGCCCTGTCGAAGTAAGGGCGGTCATCGTTCAACCCCGGCATCTGGAGCAAAAGATAACCACCACCGGTTCTTTGCTGGCCAATGAAGAAGTGGAAGTAAGGCCGGAGACTTCAGGCCGTGTCATCGCCATTCACTTTGAAGAGGGTTCATTTATCAGCAGGGGAAGCCTTCTGGTGAAAATTGACGATTCAGAGCTGCAGGCACAGCTCAAAAAGCTGCAACTGGAGGAAAAACTGGCACAGGATGATCTTTACCGAAAGCAAAAACTTCTGGAGATCAAAGCTGTCACCGAGGAAGAGTACCAGATCTCCCAGAACCAGCTGGGTGTTGTCGAGGCTGAAATTGAGCTGGTGCGGTCGCAGATCGCGAAAACCTCCATTTATGCGCCTTTCAGCGGTTACATCGGGCTGCGCTATGTCAGCACAGGCGGGTATGCCTCTCCTTCCCTGGTGGTTGCACGGATGCAACAAACGGATCCCATCAAGATCGAATTTACCATTCCTGAAAAATACATCAATTATATCCACAAGGGCTCTGCAGTGAAATTCTCGGTTGCCGGATCGGAGAATGCCTTTGAGGGGATCATCTATGCCCTTGAACCCCGGATTGATCTTCTGACACGCTCATTCACGGTCAGAGCGAAGTGTCCTAATCCGCAGAATAAACTTGTTCCGGGTGCATTTGCCAAAGTGGAGATCATCCTGCAGACCGTCACGGATGCGCTGGTTGTTCCTTCCGAAGCGCTGATCCCGGATATCAGGGGAGAAAAGGTATTCCTATGCAGGGAGGGTAAAGTCAGAACGCAGTATGTCACTACCGGGATTCGTACGGATTACGAGGTTCAGGTACCGGAAGGCCTGATCCCGGGTGATACGGTGATCACCACCGGTATATTGCAGCTGAGGAATGACATGCGGGTAAGCGTGCGTATACAGGAGTCTTTCTGACCTTCAACTTCCTGCGGCCATGAATATCTCATCCTTAAGCATCAATCGTCCCGTACTGGCAAGTGTCATTTCGATCGTCATTATCCTGTTTGGCATCATCGGATATACTTTTTTAGGGGTAAGGGAATATCCGAGCGTTGATCCTCCTGTCGTTTCGGTTTCAACAAGTTATGTGGGTGCCAATGCCGATGTGATCGAGTCACAGATCACCGAGCCCCTGGAAGAATCGATCAATGGAGTGGCCGGCATACGGTCGCTCACCTCCACCAGCAGCGATGGCCGCAGTAGCATTACGGTCGAATTTGAGCTGGGGGTGGATATGGAAGCGGCTGCCAACGATGTACGTGACCGTGTTTCACGTGCCAGCCGGAACCTTCCCAAGGACTGCGACCCCCCCATCATTACAAAATCAGATGCCGATGCCTCACCCATCCTCTTGATGACCCTGCAGAGCAGTGCGCGTGACCTGATGGAGCTCTCGGATATTGCCAACATCGTATTCAAGGAAAGGCTCCAGACCATCCCGGGGGTAAGCGAGGTCCGAATCTGGGGGGAGCGTAAATACGCCATCAAGCTGATGATGGACCCTGCCCTTCTGGTCAGTTACCGGTTGACTCCCTCGGATGTGAGGGATGCACTGACAAGGGAAAACGTGGAGTTACCCTCCGGCCGCATCGAAGGATACCGGACCGAAATGGTCATCCGGACGCAGGGCCGGCTCACCACGCCTGAAGAATTCAATAATATGATCATCCGCGAATCCAACGGGTCCCTGGTGCGTTTCCGTGACATCGGTCATGCCATACTGGTTCCTGAAAATGAACGGACCATCATGCGGGGCAACAACGGGATCCCCCTGGTCGGTGTTGCCGTCGTCCCTCAGCCAGGTGCAAACCAGATTGCCATTGCCGACGAGGTCTACAAAAGGACAGAACAGATCAAAGTTGACCTGCCCTCCGACATCAGGCTGGGAATAGCCATGGATACGACAAAAACGATTCGTAAAGCCATCACCGAGGTCTTTGATACCCTCCTGATCGCCTTTGCCTTGGTCGTACTGGTAATCTTTGTCTTTCTCAGAAACTGGCGAACCACCCTGATCCCCGTGATCGCCATCCCGATCTCACTGATCAGCGGATTTTTCATCATGTATATAGCCGGATTCTCCATCAACATACTGACCCTTCTTGCGATCGTGCTGGCTACCGGACTTGTGGTGGATGATGCTATCGTGGTGCTGGAGAACATCTATCACAAGGTGGAATCGGGTATCCCTCCCATCGAAGCAGGTCACAGGGGAGCCAAAGAGATCTATTTTGCCATCATCTCCACGACCGTCACCCTGGCGGCAGTCTTCATGCCGATCATCTTTCTCAGCGGACTGACAGGAAGGTTATTTCGGGAATTCGGCGTGGTAGTCGCAGGGACTGTTCTGGTCTCCGCGGTGGTCTCGCTGACACTCACACCCATGATGAGCTCACGCCTGCTGCGAAAAAATGTTAAACACAGTGGACTGTTTCTGAAGACGGAACAGTGGATCGATAGCTTCATCAACGGCTATAATCTTGCCCTCCGCAAATTTATCCGCCACCGGTGGCTGGCCCTGGTGATCATTGCCGTTTCAGCAGCCCTCATCCTGGGTATCGGCGCCTTGATCCCGTCCGAACTTGCCCCCCTGGAAGATAAAAGCCGCTTTAGCGTCAGCTGTACCGCACCTGAAGGCACTTCGTTTGAGCTGATGGATGATTATATGCTTCAAATGCTGGCCATCATCGACTCCATTCCTGAAAAAGAAGCGATGCTGGCAATGACGGCACCGGGCTGGGGTTCGGCCTCTTCCACCAATTACGGCTTTATCCGGGCAACACTGACGGATCCCTCTGATCGGGAACGAACCCAGCAGGAAATCGTTGACGACCTGGGTCCTGTGCTGCGAAGGTTTAACTTCGCCCGCTCATTTGCCACACAGGAACAAACCATCGGGGCAGGCCGCGGAGGAGGATTGCCGGTGCAATTTGTGATTCAGTCGCCCAATTTTGAAAAACTGAGAACGATCATCCCTGAATTCATGGAAATGGCACAGACCAGTCCAAAATTCCAGGTGGTGGATATCAACCTTCAGTTCACAAAACCTGAGATCGCCGTAGAGATCGACCGTGACCGGGCAAGGGCCCTGGGAATCAATGTTCGGGATGTGGCTGAAAGTCTCCAGCTGTACTTCAGCGGCCAGCGGTATGGTTATTTCATCATGAACAACAAACAATACCAGGTGATCGGGCAGGCAACGCGGGAAAACAGGAGCGAACCCCTTGATCTCACTTCGATCTACGTGCGTAACAACCGCAATGAACTGATCCAGATCGATAACGTGGTAAAACTTTCCGAGCAAAGCAACCCTCCCCAGCTTTACCGTTACAACCGGTATGTTTCAGCCAGAGTGTCGGCCCAACCAGCCAAGGGCGTTACCCTGGGCCAGGGAATCGAGGAGATGAGAAGGATCGCGAAAGAAACACTGGATCCATCCTTTTCGACAGCACTGGCAGGCACATCCAAAGAATACGAGGACAGTTCAAAAAGTCTTTTATTCGCTTTCGTACTGGCCCTGGTCCTGATCTTCCTGGTTTTGGCCGCCCAGTTTGAAAGCTACATCGACCCCCTGATCATCATGTTTACGGTGCCGCTTGCAGTGGCAGGAGCCGTACTTTCGCTGTGGATGTTCGGGCAGACGATCAACATTTTCAGCGAGATCGGTGTCATCGTGCTCATCGGGATCGTAACCAAGAACGGCATTCTGATCGTCGAATTTGCCAACCAGCGAAAGGCAGCAGGTCTGGAGCTCCGCGAAGCGGTGATCGATGCAGCCACGCGCCGCCTGAGGCCCATCCTGATGACCAGCCTGGCCACCGCGCTGGGCGCCCTTCCCATTGCCCTGTCGCTGGGAGCAGCTTCCCACAGCCGCGTTCCCATGGGGATTACGATCATCGGAGGACTGGTCTTTTCGCTCATCCTGACCCTTTTTGTGATCCCGGCACTGTATACCTATATGTCCAGAAAAATCAAGAAAGCCGATCATGTTACCACGATTGAAAGCTAAAAACCTCCTGTTGATCCTTCTGCTGTCGTTCACCGGCTGGCTTACCGGCGCTGCCCAGCAATCCCTGAGCTTATACCAGGCTGTTGGAACCGGCTTGAAAAACAATTATTCGATCATCATACAACAAAACCATGCCCAGGTTGCCAGCAACAACAACACTTATGGGAATGCCGGATTCCTGCCCCTTGTGAACCTGAGCGGTACCCAGAACAATACGTTCACCAGCACTCACCAGGAAATGTTCAATGGCACAGTGAAAGATATCGACAATGCCAGGAACCGGTCGCTGAACACAGGGGTACAGCTATCCTGGACACTCTTCGACGGATTGAGCATGTTTGCCAACAAAGACATGCTCGAGATCCTGGAAGGCACCGGGCGGACTGAGGTCCGCGTCGCCATGGAAAATACGGTCTCCGCAATCATTCTAAACTACTTCGGGGTGATCCAGCAACAGAAACTGATCGCCGTGATGCAGGACGCCCTCAATCTTTCAAGGGAGCGAAGAAACATAACGCGCGCCAAGATCGACCTGGGAGCCGGATCGGAGATGCAGCTTCTGCAGGCAACAGTGGATATGAACACCGACAGTATCAACCTGATCCGGGAAATGTCGGCACTGAAACAAACCATGGCCGACCTGAACCGGCTGATGGCGCTGGATCCTTTGGATACGTTTATCCTCACCGACTCAATCACCTTGTCGGGGCCCCTCTTATACGATGACTTGCTAGCCAGAGCCCTGAGACAGAACAACGAATTGCTTATAGCACGTAATAATCTGAATATCAGTTCATTTGAATTAAAGGATGCACGTTCTCAACGTTATCCACGGCTTAATTTCAATGCAGGATACACGTACAACCAGATCAACTCCGAAACCGGTTTTGCTGAATACAGCCACAGCCTGGGGCCATCGCTCGGCGTTTCCCTGTCGTATCCCATTTTCGATGGCCTGAATGTGAACCGGACTGTCCAGAATGCCAAACTATCGATCAATACGAATGAGTACCTGGTGAAGGACACCGAGCTGACCATTGCCAACGACCTTTACAAAATCTACACGGATTACCTCACCCAGCTGGAAATTGTTCAGATTGAGCGGATCAACCAGGATGTTGCCCGGAAGAACCTCGAGGTGGCCTTTGAAAAATACCGGCTTGGTACCATCAACGACATTGACCTTCGCGAGATCCAGAAAAAGTACATTGATGCACAGTATCAGCTGCTTCTTTCACAGTTTCTCGCCAAAAAAGCCGAGACCGACCTGCTTCGGATCAGCGGAGAACTTTCGAAAATGCTTGATGGGAAGTAATGAATGACGAACAGAGGAGTGTTCAGTTTTGATCTTTGAATTCAGGTCAGAAATCAAAGATCTGTGTTCCTCTGTTCGTAAATCATTACTTATAAAATTCGCTCAAATGCCCCAATAAGCTTTCTGACTTCCCCGACCGTATTATAATGCACCATACTCACCCGGATCACTCCCTTTCTCTCCTGTAAACCGAGATCCCGGATCAGGCGGTGGGCGTAAAAGTCGCCGTACCGGATCCCGATCCGGTGAGGATCGACCTGAACGACTGCCCGATCGCTGCGTATCTTTTCAGAAATGAACGAAATGGTCGGAACACGGAGAAATCTGTCTGAAGTTTTTTCACCGATGATGCGGATGCCCGATTGGGATGAGAGAAAATCCAGGAGAAGAGCAGCAAGTTCCTCCTCCTGCCGGGCAAGTTGATCAAACAACACGGCATCAGGAAAACAGGTATTCACCGAATTCATTCCGTTATGATGGGATGCGGCCAGGTTAAAGTAATCAAGGATCCCCGTCAGGGAAAAGGTCAGCTCAAAGTTGACATTTCCCGGTTGCAGTTTATAAGGGATCTCATCCTCCTGAATGAAAAAATGATTGATCCCGGGCAATGCCTCCAGGTGCTTCCTTTTACCATAAAGCAAGGAATAATGGGGGCCATAGACCTTGTACAGGCTAAAAACATAAAAATCAACATCCCAGTCCGTTACGTTAATGCTCCGGTGCGGTGCATAGGCCACGCCATCCACGCATACCATCGCACCATGTTCGTGAATAAAAGCCGTCAATTCCCTGACAGGATTTATCGTCCCGAGAATATTGGAAACATGGGTAAAGGCTACCAGGCGTGTCCTTTCTGTCAGCAGAGGCTGAAGGCTTTCGGTGTGCAGCCGGAAATCATCCGGGCTGATCTTCCATTCTTTCACGATGATCCCAAAACGTTCCAGGTATCTCCAGGGGCCGATATTGGCTTCGTGGTCGCAGTTGGTGACGATCACCTCGTCGCCGGGTTGGAAGGCCAGGCTGAATGATTTCGAAAGGTTCTGCAGCAACTGGGTGGTTGAGGGGCCGAAAATGATCTCCGATGGGTCCTGTGCGTGGATCCATTTTGCCCAGGCAGCCTGTGCATCCTTCACACGCTGACCTGCCAGCTCTGAAATCCTGTAGGAGGCACCCAGCTGGACGTTTGTATGGAACAGGTAATCGGTGAGTCGTTCGCCCACCTGCCGGGCTGTCTGTGTTCCGCCGGCGTTGTCAAAATAGATCCAGTTACCATCCAGGGCGGGGAACTGGCTGCGGATAAAATCAAGATCAAGGGGCATGGTATCTTCAAATTGTATAATATGACGAAAATAGGGAAAAAATCATGATTTCTCCGTTTTCTACTCATATTAATGCCCTACGGGCCTTATAGATTTGTATAGATATACGATAAAATAGATACTTTTGGTGTTAATGAAGATTCCCATCTCCCGCATCATCCGTTCCCGCCGCCATACCATCGCCCTGATCATCACCCGCGATGCACGCCTGGTCGTCCGTGCTCCCCTGCAAGCAACCATGACCGAAATTGAAGCCCTGGTCGAACACAAACGGAGCTGGATCACTAAAAAGCTTCAGCAGGTTCAACAAAGACAGGATGTCCACAGAATGAATCCTTTCAAGGATGGAGAGCTGTTCCGGTACAAAGGAAAGCAGTATCCGCTGACCATCACCTCCAGCGAGCGCTCCATCCATCTGAACGATAATCACATCCTGTTCCCCGAGCGGTACCTGGCCAATCCTGAGCGGGCTATGATATACTGGTATGCCCACGAAACACTCCGGACCATTTCGGAACGTGTCCGCCACTATGCCGAAACATATGGATTCCGGCATACCGGCATCACGGTCACCGGTGCCCGGACCAGATGGGGATCCTGCAGCCCGGCCAACCGGCTCTGCTTCTCCTGGCGTCTCATCCTGACCCCTGAAACGGTGATCGATTATGTTGTGGTCCATGAGTTGTGCCACACCGTTGAAAAGAACCACTCACAAAGGTTCTGGAATAAGGTTGCCTCCATCCTGCCGGATTATAAGGAAAGAAAAAGGATTCTAAAGGAATACTGATGCGGTTTGCTGAAGATGCATGATCTTCAGCCGAGCCTTAAACTCTGCCAGCGTCCCTGATTTTGGAAATGTAATCTTTTTCTGATCCCCAGGGAGGATATCGAAAAAATTATCCGAAAACTGTCCCTCAACCCCTTCAGTTGTCAGAAAAACATTCTTTGCCAACGCTTTACAGGTAAGTGTGACCTCGAAGAGATTATCTGTATCGCTTATTTCCACTGTCAATTCCGGATCGCCAAGTTTCAGGAATTTTGGCCGTGCGAAATAGTGAAGGCCGGAATCATAAACGATGCCTCCGCTGCTGAGGGTGGCAACCATCACGCAAGTGGCCGTGTCCAACCCCGGGATATCTTTTTCGAAACAGAGGGACGAGGACTGTGCCGGAAAATGAACAGGAAACGATTCCCGCCACAGCTCCCGGCCGTCAAAACGTATGATCTTCATTACGAGCATGGCCGTTTGCGTTTCAGGAAGGTCTGAAACGATATGCACCCTTACGTTCCCCTCCTGTTCATCCATCACCAGGGCAACCGGTTTGAATGCCTCCCGGACGAAATAATGCAATGCTTTCCAACGGCCATAATAATCGATGCCCGACCAGGATGCCACGGGCCAGCAATCATTGATCTGCCAGTAGAGGGTTCCCATGCAGTAGGGCCTGTCGGACCGGTGGCTTTCAATGGCCATTTTAATGGCTTCCGCCTGCAGCAGCTGACCGACATACAGGAATGGTTCGAAATCCGATGGGATCCGATAATCTGGGTCCATGTACTGCCGGATACGCAGGTTTCCAATGCCACTGCGCTGGTGCGACATCATCACTTCCGATTCAATCGAATGATCCTCCGGCAGGGTGTATTTCTTCACCGAATTGAATTCCGGGAACGACTGGAACCCATATTCACTCATGAACCGGGCCCGGTACTTCCTGAAATCGCTGAAGGGATGCTGGCCATGCCACACCCCCCAGTAATGCATGTCGCCTGATTTCGTATCGTATCCGGCCAGCTTTCCCAATCCCGCCGATGGTGACGAATGCCAGTAAGGCACTTCCGGATCACAGGTGGCCACGACATCAGGGAGTATCTTGTGAAACAGCGTATCGTACGCCTTCCAGATCGCCGTTCGCTGTTCGCGGTTATACAATTGTTTCCATCCCCATCCCCTGTTTTCATCCCATTCGGCCCAGGCTGTCTCAATTTCATTGTTGCCGCACCAGAGGACAATCGAAGGATGATTGCGCAACCGTTTTACGTTATCGGTAGCCTCCAGCCTGACACTCTCCAGAAAATCATCATCGCCCGGGTGCATCGAACAGGCAAACATAAAATCCTGCCACACCATGATCCCGTATTGATCACACAGATCGTAAAAAAGATCATTTTCGTAAATCCCTCCTCCCCAGACACGAAGCATGTTCATGTTGGCCTCGGCCGCCGAACTTACCATATATTCATACCTGTCAGGAGTGACACGCGTCAAAAAGACATCGTTCGGTATGTAATTGGCCCCCTTTGCAAAAACAGGTACTCCGTTAATCTCAAAGTAAAAGCTTTTGCCACTGCCGTCCGGATCCGGATCCTGTACCAGGCGGAGGGTCCTCAGACCGGTGGTTGTCTCAGCTTCACCGGCCATTTCTGATCCCCGGCCCAGCACGACTTTGATCCCGTAGATCTTCTGATCACCCAGGCCATTGGGCCACCAGAGCCCGGGATTCGGGATGGTGAAAGCAATGTTCACGGGATTCTCTCCCGGTACCAGCGCAAGGGTCTCTTCCCGGATAAGTACACTGTCAGCATAGATCCTGGCATCCAGCTGAACTTCTTTAACGGCAAGAACGTTAAACTGTGCCTCCAGATCAGCCTGATCCGGTTCAAGGTTCTTAGTCAGGACTTGCAGATCCCTGATCCGGACATTGTCCCACGCTTCCAGGCTGACAGGACGCCAGATGCCGGAGGTCACCAGCCGCGGACCCCAGTCCCACCCGAAATGATACGGTGCCTTTCTGACAAATGGACTTATCCTCTGATCGCCAACGCCCCCGGTTTCTGACTGGTCGTTGGAGGCAGGCAGGGGATAACCGTGGGCCCGCAGCTTTTTCAGACCTTCGTTAATAGGTGATAAGAACCTGATCCTGAGTGAATTATCTCCTTTCCGAATGTGGTCTTTACAGCCGGCTCTCCAGGTCCTGAACATATTGTCTGTTGTCAGAATGAGCTGGTCATTCAGGTAAATCTCCGCATACGTGTCCAGTCCTTCAAAAACGAGATCCAGATTGTCTTTCCGGAGTATGTTCGGGTCAGCCTTGAAATTGGTCCTGTATTCCCAGTCCGTTTTATCGATCCATTGCAGGTGCCTTTCGTTCAAACGGTAAAAAGGGTCTTCGATCCTGTTATTGTCCAGAAGATCGGTGTGGACCGTTCCGGGAACCATCGCAGGCATCCATTTGCCCGTATCCGCCTGGCGGAATTCCCAGCCTTGGTCCAGCCCGAGACGGATCAGGTCAGCAGCATCCCTTTTCGGATAACAGGATGCCAAAAACATCCCAGTCATCAGAAGTAAAATCAAATTTCTCATTCACTGACTATTTATGGTAAGAGGTGTTCTTATCCGCAGATACGAGGTAATAACCCGAGGTGGTCAGAAAATCCCTGACAAAAGGTAACGCCGCAATGAACCTGTTCTGCTTCCTGGGTTTCAGCTTGAATTTGATTTCATAGTTCGGGTTGATCAGGTAATGCTGCCTCTTTTCTATGCTGTAGTGTTTCTTTTTCAATATTCGTTCAAACCGCTCAATGGACAGGCCGGTCTCTTTGATTTCCATCAGCCCCTGGATGGTCCCTTCACTTTCGCCGAAAACCTTCAGGATAAACCTGTAAAGAAAAGAAGGCAGCAAATGGAAATAGGGCAGGCGGCTGAGAATCCTGCTGCGGCAAACCTGCTGGTGCCCTCCATAGGGATTATACCAGGGTGGAAAGGCAAAAAAGATCCTGCCGCCGGGATAAAGGAACAGTTTCACGTGCATCATAAACTGCTCCTGGCCGGGAAGGTGTTCGATCACATCCCTCAGGATGATCAGATCCGCTTTTACGGTCGGGTCATGCACTTTGTAAATATTCTCTGCAATAAGGCGGAGCCTGTTCTTATAATCCGGATGATCAAGAAATGACCGGGCCAGTTGGATCTTGCTTTCCGAAAGTTCAATTCCCGTCACCTGGCAGCCCATGTCGAGGAAAGGCTTCAGGTTGCCACCTTCCCCGCACCCGATCTCCAGCACCCGGGTCCGCTCATTCAATGGACAGCATTCCTGGATGAAGGGGATGACGTATTTCCGGGTGGTATAGGACTGTTCCTGAAAATACTGCTCCTTGTTTTTATGCCGTTCCTGCATATGGATCAATAGAATAACGAAATTACGGTTTTATTATGAAGAATGAAGAATGAAGAATGAAGAATGAAGGATGTTCATTGCTACGGGATATTTTCTATATATTTACACATTTCCCGTGAAATGAAATAACCCTCCCCATGCTTCTTCACCTCAAGCCAGACCGTGAACGATCCGTTCTCCGCCGGCACCCGTGGATCTTTTCCGGAGCAGTGGGAAAAATCGACAAAGCGGCCGAGCCGGGCCAAACCATGGAGATCGTCTCCTCCTCAGGGAAATGGCTTGCCAGGGGAGCGATATCCCCCGCATCCCAGATCATCGTGCGCATCTGGACCTTTGATCCCGTGGAAGAGGTGGATGAAACTTTTTTTCAAAGACGTCTTAAAAAGGCCATCCTCTACAGGCAACTACTATACGGCGGTTCCCTGTCCGCAGCATGCAGGCTGGTCTATGCTGAAAACGATGGATTGCCCGGTGTGATCATCGATAAATACGGCGATTTCATGGTTTGCCAGTTTCTTTCTGCAGGGGCTGAACGCTGGAAGGATACCATTGTCCGGATCCTGGAAGCTTTGATCCCCTGCAGGGGCATCTATGAACGTTCAGATGCGGAGGTCAGGCTGAAAGAGGGGCTTGCTCCGAAGGCTGGCGTACTTGCGGGTCAGCAACCCCCGGATCTGGTACACATAAATATCAATGACCTGACCTATCCCGTCGATGTGAAAAAAGGCCACAAGACCGGCTTTTACCTCGATCAGTCGGTCAACCGATCCATCGTTGCCTCGCTGAGCGAGAACAGGGATGTCTTGAATTGCTTTTGCTATACAGGCAGTTTCACGGCGGCTGCATTGGCGGGAGGTGCTGCTTCGGTCTGCAGCGTTGAAACTTCGGCCGAGGCACTCCAGCTGGCACGGCAAACCCTTTCCGTCAATAATCTTGATGCATCCCGGGCAACCTTCATCGAAGATGACGTCTTTCACAGGCTCAGATTGTTCCGTGATGAAGCCCGGTCGTTTGACCTGATCATCCTTGATCCGCCAAAATTTGCCGAATCCCGGAGCCAGCTTGAAAAGGCAAGTCGGGGATATAAAGATATTAACCTACTGGCATTCAAATTATTACGTCCAAACGGAACGCTTGTTACCTTCTCCTGCTCCGGTCTGGTGACCCGCGAGCTGTTCGGTAAAATCGTGGCTGACGCAGCACTGGATGCCGGTAAGGAAGCTCGTATCCTGCAGTGGCTCACCCAGGCACCGGATCATCCGGTCGTGCTCAGTTTCCCGGAGGGAATGTATCTGAAGGGAATGGCAATAAAGATATCAGATTGACGATTAACGGATATTTGATTTGGGATATAAATCTGAAATAAATCAGAGATCAGAGTTCGGTTAATCGTTCATCGGATATCCATCCAGTCCCCATTTAACCTGATCAGTTCTTCCAGTGCATTGAGGGCATCCTTCTGGTCCACATTTTTCCGGATAAGGGTTTTGCCTTTGTAGAGCGTAACTTTACCGGGGCCGGCACCCACGTAACCATAGTCGGCGTCGGCCATCTCGCCTGGACCATTGACGATGCAGCCCATGACCGCAATTTTCAGGTTCTTCAGATGACCCATCCGTTCCTTGATCCGGTGCAGCGTTTCCTGGATATTGAAAAGGGTTCTTCCGCAGGATGGACAGGCGATGAATTCCGTTCTGGAAAAACGGCACCGGCTTCCCTGAAGGATGCCGTAGGATAATGCATTGATTTCATCACGGGGCCTTCCTTCCGCATCGATCCAGATCCCGTCGCCCAGTCCGTCGATCAGTAACCCACCGAAATCCATAGAGCTCCTGATCAGCAGCTCCTGCGGTTCCAACTGGGGATAGCGTATCCTGATGATGACCGGTACCAGGCAATGAGATTCATTCAGCTTCATAAACAAAGCCCGCAGAGCTGAAGGACCGCTATCAAAATCACCGGTGGCAATCAGAACGGCAGCAGGATCTTTTTTCATTTTGGAGATCAACGCTTCCGTCAGCTCACCTGGGTTAACCGTGATGACCTGACCCGGTAAAGGTTCATCCGTCGCCACAACGGGAACCTTTCCTCCGCCCAAGTCACCCACCTGCAGCGTCTCCCTTCTCAGGTATTCAGTCAAACCTCTGAGCGCTGGTCCCTGGTCTATGCTTTCCCCGGTACAAGCCGCTGACCGCCGACCGCCGACCGCCGACCTGACAATCAAACCAGCCACCGGTATCTCCTTTTCCGGCTCTTCTGTCAGCGACACCCGTATCGTATCCCCGATCCCTTCCCTGAGGAGTGTACCAATGCCAATGGCCGATTTGATCCGGCCATCTTCCCCTTCTCCGGCCTCAGTCACTCCAAGATGAACGGGGTAATCCATCCCCTCTGCCATCATCCGTTGAACCAGCAGGCGGTTGGAATAGACCATCACCCTCGTATTGCTGGATTTCATGGAGATCACCAGGTTGTGGAAATTTTCACTGCGGCAAATCCTGGCAAACTGAAGCGCCGACTCCACCATGCCCAGCGGGGTATCGCCGTATCGGTCAATGATCCATCCCGAGAGCGAGCCATGGTTGCTGCCAATGCGCAGAGCGGTCCCGTGATCTTTGCAGATCCGGATCAAAGGCTTGATTTGTTCCCGGATCAGCTCGCTGATCCGTTCCTCGCTTGCATCCGGAGTGATTCTGTCGTCGGATAAGAAGTTGCCGGGATTGATCCTGACCTTTTCAACGATCCGGGCTGCTGTTTCTGCCACGGACGGATTGAAATGAACATCCGCTATCAACGGAGTGGCATATCTTCTCTGCCTCAGTTCATTCTTTATTGCCGCCAGGTTTTCGGCTTCTTGTACATTCCGGGTTGTGATCCTTACATATTCACAGCCTGCCCTGGCCAGCCGGATAATCTGTTTGACGGTCAGTCCCGTGTCCATTGTCGGGACAGTGGTCATCGATTGTATCCTGATGGGATGAGCATCGCCCATTGGGATATCCCCGACCATCACCTCTCTTGTCCTGAACCGGACTGGGGAAGACAAGCCATCATCTGATTTACAGGGGTTTAAGCTCATATAAAAATTGTTGTCAGCCCTAAAAGCATTCACCTGTAAAATTACATCAAAACTCTCCTCTCTCCTCTCTCCTCTCTCCTCTCTCCTCTCTCCTCACCATAAGCCGTGAGGCTGCCCCAAACCGGAAGCAGCCTCATCGCTTTGTACTACCTAAACTAAAATCAAACATCAAAACCTATGTCAGAATCTTACAAAAACCATTCCATAAAAAAGACAATGCGATCACATCATTGGATCAGTTTTAATCCTTCCTGCGCAGATCCATCCAGTGGCCTGATCAACAAAGCTTTGTTGAAAAGAACTTTGGCCTCCCGGAGTTTTCCGAGTTGAAAATTGGTCCAGGCGTAAAGGATGGCAATATCGTAATCAAAAGGGTAATGATTCGCAATTTTCTCAAGATAGGAAAAAGCTTTCTGGTAATCTTTCCGGTTATAATAAATGGAAGCCAAACGATAATTCGTCACCGAGTGATTCGGATCGATGGCCAGGATCTCTTCGTATCGTTTGATGACCAGGTTCCAGTTCCCCATGGCTGAAGAGGGAAGGGCATAACCCATTCGGGCTTCGACGGACATGGGCATCAGGGTGATGGCTCTTTCGTAATATGCCGCGGATTCAGTGAACGCACCTGATAAATACGACAACCAGCCTAACCGAACATTAATTTCATAGGAATCCTCCCGATAGAACTTTTTGAGCTCATCGATGGCTTTGGTGTATTCCCCCTTGCTTTCATAGCTGTAACTCACGCCAAAGGCCTGTTGCATGGCGGGGTAATCCTGTGCCCGGATCAGGGATACTGGCAGGATCAACAGTAGGATCATCTGTAAGCTTAAGCGAATGTTTTTCATAAGAACCATTTTAAACTTCCTATTATAAAATGTTGATGATATGTAAACGGTTTGTATTCACGAAGATATTGCCCGGAGTTCTCTTCATAAAAATAGCGCAGAAAAAGGCTTTCCCGGTAAAGATTTTCATATTTCAGGCTGACCTGCAGGTGGTCATTGATTTGATAATAGGTCTGCATACCCCATTTCAATAGGAGATCTTCCGGTAAATTGTACACAACATAACCATTTTTTTCAAAAAACTCCGCAGCTTCGCCAAATGTGGCCGATGCCTCCAGCCACCATCCTTTCATCAATTTCAGTCCGGCGGTTTCGGCGAAAAGAAAATGGTCTTCCCTTCCATAAATGAACCGGCCAACTGTCTGGGAATATATATCGAGGTTCCCTTTTGGATAAAAGGTAAGGGCAACTTCTGCCTGGTAATGATCGTACTGGTTCAGCTTTGCATAGGTTCCCGTGAGGGTCAGGCTCACCGGTGAAAGGTCCTTGTTCAGGCTGAGGGAAACCAGGTAATCCTTCTGGTGAACGGTATCCATATCGAATAGGTAACTTTTCGTTTTCTGATCGTACTGAGCATGGAGCTGGTCATAGGTAATGCCAAGATAATGGAAAGCCGGCACCAGCGAAAATCCTTTACCAAATCGCAGTGAGGGGCTGATGTAGAACTGGTGTTGCTGAAGCGAATGATCCTCATCAAAAAGGAGTGAATCACCGGCCATTACCTGCGCTGTCCTTCCCTGGAACAGATTCAAATAACTTACCTGCAACCGCATGAAAGGAGCAACTCTGGCCAGAAAACCAATCCCATTGTACCAGGAATCGCGAATTAAATGGTCGATCTCACCGTAAATGTTGTCAACGCCATCCAGGTCCATATGGCCGTTGATCTCCTTCCCGGAACTGATCAAAGGGCCTGATTCAACATACACCATATCCAGGACATTCCTTTTGCCGGAACGTATTTTCGTTGCATCTTCTTCAGGCAGCTGACCAAGTGTACGATCGGCCGCATCCCTTCTGTTCAGCTGGATAAAGGAATAATAGATATAGGTGAGTGCTGCAGGATCTTCTTCATTGTGCTTCAGGGCCACGGTGAAATGGTCAACCGCTCTGATGAAATTATTCAGTTCATAATGGGCTATTCCCATGCGCATCCGAAGGTAATAATAATCATATCCTAAACGTAAATAGTCATTTCCGGCGTCGATCAGTTCGACCCATTGTTCACGGAGGTACAGACCATATGTGGTTGAGTCCACCTCCAAAAAATCCGGGTTATCTTCTGCGTAAAGAAAGGTAGACCATAACATCAGACCTGATAGGATGTAAATTTTCAGGTGCATTTTACCTCCGTGATGTAATGATCCTTTATTACATTGAATTCCAGGACCCCTTTTTCCCCAACGCGTATCTCAAACCGGATATTTTTGGAAACGGAGTTGAACATCCGGGTTTCGCAGGAAGCCTGCAGGAGGATGACCGGGCTGGATAACTGATCCTCGATACCGGTATACGTCATCCTGTAAACAGACCGGATGAAGATCCAGAAGGGGGCGATCAAATCCTGAAGAAAAAGGAGGAAACGGTTATGGAAGAGGTCCGCAGGCAAGGCGTCCTCAATGGTCATGTTTTGGTAGAATCCTTTTATCACTTTAAAATGGGCCAGGAAAAAATAATAGAGGACCGTACGTTTAGAGCCCTGGTACCCTGTAAAATAGAAAACCGAGTCGTCGTCCTTAAAATAAGCCATTGCCCCTGTCCTTTCGCACTGGATATACCGGTTATTCAATGAATCGACCTTAACGGCAAGCACTTCCTGATGAACTGGTGATCCCGGTTCAGTGACATTCAGAAGCAGGATTTGTCCCGGTATGAAATGGAATGCTTTTTCCAGTACCCGGTGTCTTGCAATGTTGGAGACCAGGTCGCCCTTTTCAGGAACGTCCCAGGTGGCCAGCCGGGTTTGGCTGCCTTCTGTGTGAACCACGTTGCTGAGGGGGTAATCAAGGGTAGGGGCACCGATGTATGGTTCATTCTGCACCTGAAAATGGACATGCGGAACTGGTGAACGGCCTGAGTTTCCACACAGTGCAAGCGGGGTTCCTTTTTTGACCTTGTCACCCACTTTTACTTTGAGCGACTCTTTCTTCAGATGGCTGATCTTTGTGTACAGAGAATCCGCGTGACGGAGAACGATCGTATTCCCCCAGTTGTGAACAGTGTTGATCTCCCCGACCGGGTTATCGTCAATCCCATCCTGTATTTCCTCCACCCATCCGTCGGCAGGGGCGATCACCGGTTTGCCGTATGCATAATAATCCTCCGGATCTTTTCCTGACCGATGGAAGGTGTGACCTTCATCATCCTCAATTTCAAAATCCCAGGCATGCTGCCAGGCATGCTGATGGGTGTGTTCTCCTTTATGACCCTGGGTTACCTTCCATTCTCCGTAAACCGGCAGTGACAGGCTCACCTGCAACGAAGGATTGAACCGGCTGAAATAATTCAGGTGGGAATAAAGGTTCCTTTCCGGTGAAAAATGCTGAACCATCACAACCTGTGGTGATTTCAGGTATCTCTCCCTGAACTTCAGAATATAAAGGAACAGCAGGACAATGATGTTGAAGGGCAAGGAATAGATGGAGAGCTGAAGGATGGAGAACAGCGTTCCGGCACTGATGATCACGATGATGGTCAGGGGGGTCAGCAGTGCCACCCACAGGTAGGAATACCGGGAGGGAATGATGAAGTATCCCCCGACGGCAATGGAAGTCAGGATAAAGTTGAAACCGATATAGGAATAATTGAGGGCTGTAAAATCACCGCCGAAAAGATGAAAGAATGCATAAGCCAGATAATACCCAGCCAGTGAGAGCACGAAAGCGATGCGTGAATAAATGATCAGTCCGAGTGCGATCAGCATGCCTGCAAACAGATGATATTGAAAGAAGATCGCACCCAGTGACCGGAAATAAACCTCCAGTGAGCTGGGCAGGGCAAGCCTTACAAACCAGTCGTACACTTTGACCAGGTTCAGACCGCCCAGGGCATACATTTCGTTGAGCATATAAATGCCCCGTTCACTGATATTCAGAGCGTGAAACTGACGGGAAGCCAGCAAGACCATCCAGATACCAAACAAAAAGGGAATGCTCAGGTAGGGCAGGTAATATTTCCCGATGACTCCCTCCATCATAACAGCAAGCATCAGTGTCAGGAGGCTTGTAAAGAAGATCAGCAGATAAAATTCAACAGAAGGCTGGTAGTAAATACCCAGTCCCAGGCCTACCAGCAGGCTGTTGAATCCATAATATCCTCTTTTGATGAATGTGGCATTAAACCCAATCAGGTAAGCAACTGTGTTGGATAGGATCACGGCCAGCAGTCCGCTGATCCCGGCATAAACATCAAAGAAAGAGACCACGATCAGGATCACGGCAAATATCCGGTGATCTGAAAAGAAGACCTGTGCATAGCTATTCAGTATGCTTCGTATAAAACTGGGGAACAGGGCTTTGATATGGTTCAGGCCTGGGATCATTTCAGGTGCGGGGGAACGTGCTCCATATTGGTAACATTTTCAAGGGTTTCGTTATCACGGATCACATGGGCATTCCCGTCCCGGTCAATTAATATGATGTTTGGACGCAGGGTGATGAACTGCATCCACTGGGTCATGTTATAGGCTCCCACGTGATGAACGACAAAGTGATCGCCTTTGTTCAGCAGCGGAAGATTGACATTTTCCCTGATGACGTCAATGTTCATGCAAAGCGGGCCATAAACGGTGGTGGCTTCGGTGTACTGTGAGTAATGACGCGCAGGGGTGAGCTTATGTTCGTACCAGAAAGAAGTGAACAGCAGGTTGACGCCAACATCAACGATGGTTGTCCGCTTGCCCGTGGAAAGTCTTTTATTGGCAACGACGGTTCCCAGCAGATAACCTGCTTCATCGATCAGCGCCCTGCCGGTCTCAAGGATGAGCAGCGGAAGGTTTTCGGGCGTAAACTGAGCGTTGAGCAGGGCGGAGGTAATGGCTTCCGCATAATCATCGAAGGATGGATTGGTATCACTGCCGGGATAGTAGAATCCTTTCAGGGTATTGGCCGATGCAAAACCGCCTCCCAGATCGATGTATTTGATGGTATGGTCATACTTCTGCCGGATACCGATGGCAAGATCGGCGAGCTTCTGGGCAGCGACACCATACGCCTGGGGGCTCATGATGAATGTGCCGATATGCGTATGAAGTCCCACCAGCTCAAGTTTCCCGGAATGCATGATCTTGTTGAGGGCGTCCCAGGCCTGGCCGTTCTCATAATTGAACCCAAACCTGTCCCACATGGGCTGAATACCGGTATCCATATTCACACGGATAGCCACCTTGGGCTTCTTGGCACATTTTTCGGTCAGCTCAATGATTGTATATAATTCATCCAGGTGATCAATGTGCAGGATGGAATCGTTACGGATGGCTTTTTCGAGGTACACCGCCGATTTATCAGGCCCGTTGAAGATGATGTGCTGGCCCTCCACTCCGTTAGCAAGGGCCTTATCGTATTCAAATCCCGAAACGACCTCCGCCCAGGAACCCTCCTGATGATAGATCCGGCAAACTGCATTCAGGTAATTGGTCTTGTAGGACCAGGCAAACTGTACCTTGGGGTAACGGGTGGTAAACGCACGTTTTGCCTTACTGTAAACCGACCTGATGGTTTTTTCAGAAAGGATAAAAACAGGTGACCCATAGCTGTCCACCAGTGAATCCACACTGATCCCATCAATATGGGTCGTTGGAGGCAGGTTTGCGGCTATGCCAAATTTACCGGGCATACCCATTTCCAGTTTCTTCAGGATCGGACGTTCATATCGTTGTTTTTCCATGATTGAAGTGATTTCTGTCTTTTAATCGCTTATTATTTTCAGATGGCTCCCGGCGGGGATCACAATTCACCGGTCATCGAAAGTTTTTCAAACTCTTCCCTGTCGACGATCATGTCTTTTGAATACCGGATGAAGAGTTTTCCCACATCATATATTTCATAGGGCAGGACTTTCATCCCAAGAGCCATCCGTACCAGGGCTTCCGGTATGTTCTGGCCCACCCCGACGGCAAGATAGGTCCAGGCGGGGATACGTGGATTGATCTCCAGCAGGTAATATTTATTATCCTGGGTTTTGATCATCTCCAGCTCAAAAGCGCCGCGCCACTTCGTTGCACTGACAAACTTACGGGTGAGTTCGAGCAGGTAGGCGTCGTCAATGGAAATCCCGGCCCAGGCCTTTCCCTTATCCGTGATATACTGCTTGCGCATGGCCACTGCAGCCACCGTGGTTCCTTTACCATCGCCAAGGCCTGTCACATTATACTCTGATCCGTGTACAAATTTCTGCAGGATCACCGGCAGACCCCATTTTGCACTGATCTTGTTGAAACAGGTCAGCACCTGTTCGATATTATAGGCGATATATGCATCGTACCACTTTCCTTTCACAAGCAAAGGGAAGGTGAACTCCGACTTGATGTCGAATACCTCCTTCGTCTCAAAGACCGCTTTACCATGGGGCACCAGGATATCGTACTTCTCTCCGAACTTCGAAAGGTTGACCTTATGTCGTTCTTCATACTGTTCAAGGGTGGGGAGGAACATATGGATGCCCATCCTTTTCAGCTGCTGTTCAATCTTCATGAAAGAATACAGCTCCGCATCAAAATTCGGGATGATCACATCCATGTGTTCCATCTCCTGGACATACTCAAGTCTTGAAAGGATCATATCGCTCCCGGATGATGGATAAGGAAGCTGATAGGTTTTGTCGATCAGGTCGTGCATGTAAATCATGGGCTCCAGTGATTCATAGGCTAGTCCTATGATCCTTGCGTCAATTGATTTTGCTTCACGCAATCCCATGGCCACGGCCATGCCGGGGCCGGGACTGTCAATGGCATTGAGCCCTGAAATACCAATTGTAGCCCTTCTTTTATTCATCGCTGCCTATTAAAAGATACTGCCTGAGCTGATGGATAAAATCGTTGTAGTCCTTTTCAAACGTGATGGTGTCCACACTGTAATGGGACAGGATCTCTTTTGATATGTCGCCGAACGACCTGCCTTTTTTCACCAGCTGCAGAACTTCCATGCCCAGGGGATTGACAATGAATGACTCTCCGGTGGAAGGATTAAAAAGATAACCTGACTCACTGATGGCGATATTTTCCTTTAATTTCATATCCTTTTGAATTGACGCATTGAAGCTTGTACGATCATCGGTCCATTATGGTTTGATCAGCCTGAAACTCTCAGAAAAATAAGAGTTTGCAGCTATCCTGTACAAATATACTCCTTTTGGATACATACGGATATCCAACTGATAGGTTTCACGCTCACGGCTGATGGGATAGCTTTTTAGGATCCTGCCCTGCAGATCAATTACCTGAAGTTCAGGGTTGGTCAGACCAGCAGGCAGATGATAGGTTATGTTTACGAAAGAGTTTGCCGGATTGGGATAAGGGTCTGACAAGGCAAATGAATGATCCGGATGGATGATGCCACTGGAATTTCCTTCCCCCGGCAGATCGTACACCCAGGTTTGAACCGGATAAGGGTACACAGAGTAATCGTAAACATAGGCAAGAAATTTCCGGCCAAGGTCACCGGCGTCATAAACCTGAAAATAAGAAGCCCCCGGTATGGTGGCCAGTTCTTCTCCCAGTTCATTGACGATTTTACTCCCATAAATATAATATTGTCCCGCCTCCTCATAGTAGTAATAAGTGACAGCCAGTTCAACCAGGTCGTCCGTGTTGAAGAGATGTTCCGAAACATAACGGATGTCATACAGATAGTACCCGGTTGGTACCGTAAGCGTGACTGTTTTCCATAGTGAATGGTCCATGTTGTAAATCCTGCATTGAACATTGGTCCAGTCCATCACATAATATTTGGGCCCTGAAGTTTCGAGCTGGGCCAGGGCCCCGGAAACCTGATAAATGGTTTCCAGGTTTACCTGAGCAAAGCCCTGATGAAAAAGCAGCCCTGTCCATAAAATGATAATGATTCTTTTCATCGGTCAAATTTTTTACAAAATAACGCTGATTTAACAGGTGCTGATGTACATAATTTCATAATTATGTTATGGTATTTTAATATTTTGGGATTCTGTCACTTATAATGGCTCATCTGGCCGGAATGTCATAAAACTTTCCTTAAATTCCATAACAGGGATGTAGAATTTCCGTGCCAATTTTGCATCATTCAATTAAAGCTATTCATATAAATAAAAATGCCATGAAAACGAAAAAATCTTTTTTCAGTTATTTCTTGTCAGGATTGGCCATCATGAGCCTGGCTGTCCTGGGTTGCAGTAAGACTGCCGATGTAAGCACACCGGAACGTACGGCAGCTGAGTTGAAACAAACCATTCTCCTGACAGGATTATTTGAGCCCATTCCCATGGAATCCGCCGACAACTGCATTGATGATTTTCCTTTTGAAGAATTGAGCGAGGAAGAGGTGGAAGCGTTAATGCTGATGCGGGAAGAAGAGCTGCTGGCCAGGGATGTATATGTATTTGCCTACGCTCTGTACCCCATTCCCATTTTCAATAACATATCGAAGAGTGAAACGCAACACACCGGGATGGTCAAACTTCTCATCGAAAAATATGAGCTGCCGGATCCGGGCGAAGGTCATCAGCCAGGAGTATTTGTCAATCAGGATTTACAGGCAGCGTACAATGAGTTGACCGATCTGGCTGACAACTCATTGATCGAAGCGTTGACTGCAGGTGCGACCATCGAGGACCTGGACATATTCGATCTGCATCATTTGCTCGAGGAGTCAATCGACAACCTGGACATTTCCTGGGTATTTGAAAACCTTGAGCGCGGTTCAAGAAATCACATGCGTGCTTTTTACAGGAACCTTGTATTCCGCGGTGCTGGCTACACTCCCCAGTACATCAGCCAGGAATATTTCGATGAGATCATCGGCTCAGACCATGAACCGGGCTTTGGCGGTTGCGGGTGCATGAATACCCTGTAAGCGAACCAACGGTTTATTCTTTCTTTAGCAGGTCATCCAGCGGGATCCGGTTCTTTACCGGATCCTTTTTGTATTCTGTCACCGACATACCCGTAATATTCTTAAATTGCGTTGAAAGGTACTGCACGCTGCTGTAGCCCATCTGATAAGCAATTTCACTCAGGGTCAGTTCGTCATAGGAGATCAACTCCTTTACTTTTTCAATCTTATGCAGGATGATGAACTTTTCAAGTGTCATCTTTTCATGTTGAGAGAACAGGTTGGACAGATGCTGATAGGAAAGCTGGATTTTATCCACCAGGTAGTCTGAATTCCGGATGATCGAATTGCTGTTGTTCGAAAAATGGATCAGTTCGATCACAGCGATCTTGATCTGTTCAACGATGAATTCTTCCCTGTTGTGGATGAGTTCAAACCCTTTTTCTGCCAGTGCTTTCCGGATCCGGTCAAATCCCGGATCCGCGATATTGTAGGTGATATCCGCCTCCCCAAGGCCTATGGAATTCACTTTCACACCCATTTTTTCCAGTTCCTCCCTGACCATACGAATACAGCACTGGCAGATCATATTTTTCAAACGCAGGGTGGTTGATTGCTCGTATGACGTATTCGGCTCTTCCATAGAAGGAGGGATCGTTCCGCAAAGTTAGCATATAAACAGCCGGCAAAATGTTACCTGGTTTTCTCAAACCTTTTAATGGCCACCAGTGCCAGCCTGTAGGCAATGAAAATGATCACGGGGAGGCTTAGGAACCAGAGGATCTGTGCTATCATAGTGAGTTAATTATCCGTTGATTAATATTTATGGCTTTCGCTTTCCAGTTCGCTGGCATCGATCTTCTTTTTATTGATGGCCCGCCAGGTATAAACGATATACGCCAGCACGAACGGCACCAGTAAGGAAACATAGCTCATGGCCGTAAGGGTATAATGGCTCGATGAACTGTTCCGGATGGTCAGTGAGCTCTGCAGGTCGTAGGTTGAAGGATAATACGCCGTATTGTTGAATCCGGCAACCAGAAAGAGCGAAAACACAGTCAGAACCGTACCGATGCCGGCAGCCCAGATGCCTTTATCGTGGCATTTTATGAAGTGAAGGACAGGGCGGATGATCCCGAGCAGCACCATCAACACACCTGCCAGGAACAGGATCAGGACCACCGGCATCTGGATCAGGTTATGAAAATATTTATGAGGTTCCATCGAGACGACACCCGTAACCGGATCCACGGCAAAACCTTCTTTCAGCAGCAGCATTACTGTAAAAACCAGGAAAAACACGACAAAGGGAATGGCATCGAAGAGTAACTGTTTACGTGCTCTGGCAATGACTTCCGCATGATCGACATTCCTGAAGAAATAAAGGACCGCAAGCACACGGGAAAGGAAGAAGACGGCAAGCCCCAGCGACAGGTTCTGAACGTTGACGGCTGCTTCGAGTCCGTGAAAAGGCGTTTCCCACCGGGAAAAATTGTATTCGTTGACTGAAAAAAGCGATCCCGTGAAAAAAGTGGAGACGGCTGTACCCAGTAAAATGGTTCCAACGGCGCCGTTGACCAAAAGGAACGTTTCGTAGGTGCGGTGCCCCAGGAAATTATTGGGTTTTCTCCGGTATTCATACGAAACAGCCTGGATGACGAAAGCGAAAAGAATAAGCATCCAGACCCAGTATGCACCTCCGAAGCTGGTGCTGTAGAACAATGGGAAAGAGGCAAAAAAGGCACCTCCGAAGGTGACCAGTGTCGTAAAGGTGAACTCCCATTTCCGTCCCAGGACGTTAATGATCAGGGAACGCTCGGTTTCGGTTTTCCCGAGGCGGTAGACAAGGGTTTGCCCTCCCTGCACAAAGAGCAGGAAAACGAGGAACGAAGCCAGCAGGGACACGATGATCCACCAGTACTGTTGCAGGGCAAAATGAGACATGTTTCCGAACATTATAGGGTTCCTCCATCTTTAGGTCCAAGTTTTATCTGTCGGGTCATAATTTTGATATCGGCGATCAGAAGCAGGGTGAAAGTAATGGCGAAAAGACTGAATGTCAGCTTCACGCTGCCTGCCGTAAGGCTTGAGACTGCCACCGACGTGGGCATCAGATCCTGTATCACCCAGGGCTGGCGGCCGAATTCAGCTACCAGCCACCCCATTTCCGATGCCAGGTAGGCCAGCGGGATGCTCAACACGGCAGCATACAGCAACCATCTCCACTTCGGCTGTTTCCTTCGCAGGACAAAATAAAGGGACAGAAGAAAAAGGAGCACAAACCACATTCCCAGCACCACCATGATTCGGAAGGAGTAGAAGGTCGGGGAGATTGGTGGTATGGCTTGATGAACGTCCGTCAGGTGACCGTAACCAAAGTAGGCAAAGTTCTCCTCGAAGATCACCCTGGCCGAATCGGCCCTGGACAGGTTCCCTTCTTCTTTGGCTTCCTTGAAATTCTTCAGTGCGGTCACTGCCAGCCTGCCTTTTGCCATCTTCTCCTCAACAGAGATGATGCTGCGCTCCGGGTTCCCGTGTATCAGGTCCTTTATTCCGGGCACATAGGCTTTTGCATCGTGGAAAGCCATGAGCGACAACAGGCTGGGTATTTCAATCTTCAGCAGGAATTCCCTCTGCCGGTGTTCATTTCTGGTCCCTGAAAGGATCCCTACGGCTGCCAGGGGGGCATGGGTCGTTCCCTCGTAGAGGTTCTCCATGGCGGCGAATTTCACGGGTTGATGCCGGGCGAGCAGCCGGGCCGACCCGTCACCGGTCAGGATCAGAAAAAACGACATGATCAGGCCAAAAACGGACGCAATGATGATGCTCCGTTTTGCCAGCAGCTGATGCCGGTTCCGGAGAAGGAACCACGCGCTGACACCCACCACGAACACGGAAGCCAGCACATAACCTGAGGTCACCGTATGCAGGAACTTATTGATGGCAACCGGTGAGAACAGCACCACCCAGAAATTCACCATTTCATTCCGGGCTGTTTCGGGATTGAAGCGCATGCCAACCGGGTACTGCATCCAGGCATTGGCCACCAGGATCCAGAGGGCCGACAGGCTTGCCCCGACCGCCACCAGCCATGTCGAGGCCAGGTGAAACTTCTGGCTCACCTTGTTCCATCCAAAAAACATGACCGCTATAAACGTGCTTTCCAGGAAGAAGGCCATGATCCCTTCAACGGCCAGCGGGGCACCGAAAATGTCGCCCACAAACCAGGAGTAATTGCTCCAGTTGGTTCCGAACTCAAATTCAAGGATGATACCCGTGGCTACGCCTATGGCAAAGTTCACTCCGAACAGGGTCATCCAGAATTTGGTGATCCGCTTCCATTCTTCATTGCCTGTTCTCACGTACAGGGTTTCCATGAAGGCAATGATGAATGATAAACCCAGCGTAAGCGGAACAAACAGCCAGTGGTAAATCGCCGTAAGCGCAAATTGGGCTCTCGACCAGTCGACCAGTGATGCATCCATAATCAATGAGGTTTGGTTGTTAATTGTTCGATGACATAGTCACCTTTTTCTTTTTCAGAGCGAAATTTTGAGTTGAGAAAATCCGGGAAGAAAAACAACCTGAATACAGCAAACATGATAAACAGCTTGATGAATATGATTAGCCAGAGGGTTTTGCCGACGGTCATCTGGTGGAACCCATCGTAATAAAACCTGTAAATCTTCCTGATCAGTGACATAAATCTGATGAATTCATTAATATGCGTAAAAATAAATATTAATATTTTTCCGGCAAAATTTTATTGATTATTTGCACGCTTGTCCCCTTTATCAGGCTTAACCATACAATATTTCGAATTGTAAACAGTTTATCAAAGGGTAAAGATTCGTATGTTTGCAGTTCAAAATTCATTGATAATGAAACTTTTCACTACCCTTGTTCCGATCTTTTTTTTCTTTCTTGGCAATTACTCATCCTTTGCTCAGGAAATAGGTATCGGACAATGGCGCGAACATCTTCCTTACTTTGAAGGTATTTCCCTCACGGAGGCTGAAAGCCGGATTTATTGCTCCACACCTTACAGCATATTTTATTTTGACAAAACGGATAATAGCCTGATGAGGCTGAACAAGGTGACCGGATTGTCCGATATCGGGATCAGTACGATCAATTACCACACCGCCCTTCAAACACTGGTGATCGCCTATACCAATACCAACATGGATCTGATCAGGGGCAATACGATCACCAACATCTCGGATATTTACCGCAAGCCGATCCTCGGAAAGAAAACGATCAACCGTATTTGTTTCAGGGATCAGTACGCCTATCTGGCCTGCGGATTCGGGATCGTTGTGCTGGATCTCGAAAAGGAAGAGATCGCCGATACCTATTACATTGGCCCGGACGGAAGCCAGATCAACGTATCCGATCTCACTTTTGATGAAAACAATCATATTTTCGCTGCCACTGAAAGCGGGATCTACAGGGCCTCCCTGAACAGCGCCAACCTGTCGGATTATAATTCATGGACAAAAGACATGAATGTACCCCATCCTGATCTCGTCTACAACCACATCGAGTACTTTGCCGGAAAAGTATTTGCCAATAATGTTCACGAGGAATATGATGCGGATACAATCTTCACGTTTGACGGAACCAGCTGGCAAAGATTCGATTCACCTTCCTTTTCCACAAAAAAGAGCATCCAGGTCAATTACGGTCAGCTGCTTTTTGCAAATATTTATAATGTCGCAGTCTATGATCAGGCTCTGACCAGGATCTATTTTACCTATCAGCCCAGTGATATCTGGATTGCCCCCAACGATGCCATCCTTGATGAAGAAGGGTCTGTATGGGTGGCTGATCGTTACTACGGGTTGCTGAAGACTTATAACAATGGCTGGAGCGCTGATGTGATAAGGCCGAACGGACCCAAATCGGTCAATGTTTTTGACATGTCGGTTAGGGGGAAAGACCTGTATGTTGTTCCGGGCGGCAGGGATGCTTCCTGGGGCAATGTCTGGAAAAGAGGAGAGGTCTACTGGTTTATCGAAAACAGCTGGGATTACCTGGATTATAAGAAACAACCCGAATTGGAACCTGCCCGCGACATGGTTGTGGTGGAAGTGGATCCGGCGAATCCCAAAACGGTCTTTATCGGATCCTGGGGCAATGGGGTGTACGAGATCAGGAACAACGCACTTTTTGAGATCTACACGGATGAAAACAGCACCCTTCAGCAGTTCACCGGGACCGGAAGGATCAATGTCGGGGGGCTCTGTTTCGATCATGACCATAACCTCTGGGTCACGAACTCGAATGCTGCAAACCTGCTTTGCGTAAAGAAAAACGATGGAACCTGGGCTTCTTTTAATCTGGGTTCCGCAGCCTCCGGCATTGATGCAGGTGAGATCGTGATCGACAGTGCAGATCAGAAATGGATACTGGTCAGGGATCACGGACTGCTGGTCTTCAACGACAATCATACGCTCGATCAGCCGGCTGATGATCAGATGCGAAAGCTGAGTTCCAATGCAGGCAATGGTGCACTCCCCGGCTTGAAGATCCTCAGTGCTGCCGTGGACCAGGAAGGCGAACTGTGGATCGGATCCGATGAAGGAGTGGCGGTCATTTATTCTCCCGGAAATGTTTTCACAGGTGGGAACTATGATGCACAGCGTATCCTGGTCGAACAGGACGGATATGTTCAGTATCTCCTGGAAACAGAAACGGTGACCTGCATCACCATTGACGGAGCGAACCGGAAATGGTTCGGGACCGACCGTGCCGGGGTTTTTCTGATGTCGGAGGATGGCACCAGGGAAATTCTCCATTTCGACGAAAGTGACAGTCCGCTGCTTTCCAACTCCATCACCAGCATTGTGATCAACGATGACGGAGAAGTCTTTTTCGGAACAGCCAAAGGGATCATTTCGTATAAAAGCACCGCCACGCCACCGCCACCTGTCATTACGGACGTATATGCCTATCCGAACCCTGTCAGGGAAGGATACGACGGACCCATCGCCATCAGGGGACTTGGTAACGATGTTGTGGATGTGAAGATCACAGATATCAGCGGCACGCTGGTGTTTGCTCCTGAAATCGAAGGAGGGCAGGCGATCTGGTATGGACGAAATTTCGATGGAAGAAAGGTCCGGACAGGTGTCTATCTGGTCTTCATCAGCAACGAAGATGGTTCCGATACGATGGTGACAAAAATTTTGTTCATTAATTAACAAAATTGTCAGGCTGACCCATTCAATTCTGCTTCCTCCATGCCTGAAATGATTCATAGCCGGGGAGTTGTGTTCCACCATGTGTCGTTCGGTGAAAGCAGTATCGTTGCCAGAATCTATACTGAAAAATACGGCCTGCAATCCTATATGATCAAAGGGGTCAGAAACAAAAAGGCCAGGATCCCCTATTCGCTTTTTCAACCCGGAATGCTGCTGGAAATGGTCGTCAGTAAAAATGAGAAGCACACCCTCCAGCATATCCGGGAAGTCCGCTGTGAGCACCTGTATGAAACTGTGCTTCAGGATATCCGGAAAACCGCAGTCCTGATTTTCATGATGGACATCCTGAACAAAACGATCCGTGAGGAAGAAGCCAACCCGGAGTTGTTTGGTTTCATACATCATTCCCTTGTGAACCTTGATGAGAGTACCGGATCCGTTTCAAACTACCACCTGGTATTTCTTGTACGTCTTGCACGTCTTCTTGGATTTTCACCCAGAAACAATTTTTCTGACCGTGATCCGTATTTCAACATGAGTGAGGGGGAATTTTATTCCGGCAAGGAGATTCCGGGACTGTATATGGATCCCCCCCTGACCCGGATCTTTTCTGAGGTTCTTCACACGGACTACGATACCATTTGCCGGCTGAAGCTTCCTTCGGCTTGCCGTAATGAACTACTGGAAGGGATCCTTGCTTATTTGGGGATGCACTCTCCCTTTGTCAGGGATATAAAGTCGCATCACATACTTCGGGAAGTATTCTCCTGAATCATTCGACAGGCACAAAGCCTATCAGCTCCGCAAGATGGGCAAGCAGTAACTTTTTCACCTGGATCATATCCCCCGGGATGTCTGTTTCTTTCTGCAGGGATGTTGATCCCTTATTGGTAAATCCACAGGGATTGATGAACTGAAAAAAACTGAGGTCGGTATTGATGTTGAATGCAAATCCGTGCATGGTCACATTTCGGCTTGCCCGCACCCCGATGGCGCATATTTTCCGTGGAAAGGTATGCGGATCAAGCCAAACTCCAGTGGCACCTTCCAGCCGTTCGCCGTTCACGCCATAGAAATCCAGCGTCCGGATCACGGCTTCTTCCAGAACATGGATGTACCTGCGGATCGTCAGATGAAAAGCGTCCAGGTCAAGGATGGGATAACCCACCAGTTGTCCCGGACCGTGATAGGTGATATCTCCGCCGCGGTTGATCCGGAAAAAGGAAATTCTTTTTTTTTGCATCATCTCCTCCGTGATGAGCAAATTCCTCTCCGCACCGCTTTTTCCAAGCGTATAGACGTGCGGGTGCTCGCAAAAAAGAAGGTGCCCTGCCAGGGCTTTACGCTCTTCCGGGACGGATTCCATACCCGTTTTCTGCCGAATGATCTGCTGGAACAACTTTTCCTGGTAGTCCCACGCCTCCCTGAAGGAGATCAGGCCGAGGTCTTCATATCTTACTTTCATGTATTAAACTGTTTTGATATCTGATGAACGATTAACCGATAGTTGATTTATGATTGGATTGTCGATATAAATCAAATATCTGATATCGGTTAATCATTCATCAGATATCGGCACACGTGTCTTTCCGCCCGGTAAGACGACCGTACCAGGGGGCTGCTTTCCACAAAGCGAAAGCCCTTCTGCAGGCCCTGAACACGGTACTTTTCAAATTGCTCCGGGGTGACATAGGCCGCTACCGGAAGGTGTTTCCGTGTTGGCTGCAGGTACTGCCCGATGGTCAGTACGGTGCACCCGGCAGCCAGGAGCTCATCCATGGTCTCAGCCACTTCCTCTTCGCTTTCCCCCAGTCCGACCATGATTCCGGATTTTGCCACAACACCTGATTCAGCGATGATCCGGAGCACGCTGAGGCTGACATCGTACTGTGCACGGCTTCGGATCATGGGGGTGAGCCGTCTGACCGTTTCCATATTGTGCGAAACGACTTCAGGTGCGCTCTGGATCACCTGCCGGATACGGCCGGCATCCCCGTCGAAATCAGGGATCAGGGCCTCGATGGTGGTGTGGGGATTCAGTTCCTTGATTGCCCTGATCGTTGCTGCCCAGGCTGCAGCGCCTTTATCCGCAAGGTCATCGCGATCGACAGAGGTGACCACGCAATGCGTCAGATTCATAAGAAGAACTGAATGAGCAAGTTGCATTGGTTCGGTGGGCTCTGGTGGCAACGGACGGCCTGTCTTCACATTACAGAACTTACAGGAACGTGTACAGATATCCCCCAGGATCATGAAGGTGGCAGTGCCCCTTCCCCAACAATCGGCGATATTCGGGCAGTGCCCGCTTTCACAGATCGTATGAAGCTTATGCTGATGGACAATGTCCTTGACCTGCACGTACTGTTTTCCTGCCGGTAGTTTGATCTTCAACCAGGGGGGCCGTCTGGAATAAGGATGTTGAATCATCGGTTGTCAAAGTATCAGCGTAATCACTCACAAAAATAATAATACAATAACCATTAACGATTATTCAAATAGAAGTAGAGGTGGCAGGCGAAGGAGAAATCACAAAGGAGGGTTGATATTAGATTTCTGTTGATTCTCATATCTCTGATATCCTTTCTAATTTCAATTTCTACTTCTACCTCTATCTCTATCTGGATTATGAGTAATCGCTATTCAAAAAAGATTCTTCACCACTTTGATCACCTGATCAATTTCCTCATCGCCAACATCCAGGTGGGTGATCATCCGGATTTTCTGAGGGCCGAAGTCAAGGGCAAGAACATCAGCCTCCCTGAGTTTCGCCAGGCATGTGTCTGTGGAAACCGTATCCTCAAGGGTAAAGACGACGATGTTGGTATCCACCGGCAAAATTTCTTTTACATACGGGAGCCCTGAAAGGGTTTGGGCAAGAGCTTTTGCTCTCTGATGATCTTCTTTCACCCGTTCCGTATGGTGTTCGAACGCATAGAGTCCTGCAGCGGCCAGAAAGCCTGACTGACGCATGGCACCGCCGAAAAGTTTGCGGACGCGCCTGGTCTGATTGATGAATCCTTTATCCCCGATCAGCAGGGAGCCGACCGGGGCCCCCAGGCCTTTGGAAAGGCAAACGGAGACCGAATCAAACAGCTGCCCGTATTGCAGGGGCGATTCCCCGGTTTCGGCCAGCGCATTGAAGATCCGGGCACCGTCGAGATGAAGCTTCAGTCCGTGAGCCTGGCAGGCAAGGTAGATCCGCCGGATCTCCCCGATATCCCAGATGCTTCCGCCTCCTTTGTTGCAGGTGTTCTCGATGATCACCAGGCTGGTTCTGGGATGATGGATATCATCCGGATTGATGTTCCCAAGAACATCCCCTGATGTGAAACGGCCCCTGTCGCCTTTCACCAGCCGGACCGACACGCCCGAGTTGGCCATCAGGCCGCCTCCCTCATAATGATAGACATGGGAAAGGGCATCGCAGATCACTTCGTCGCCGGGTCGGGTATGTACCTTAACGGCAATCTGGTTCGTCATGGTGCCGGAAGGACAATAAACGGCATCCTCTTTTCCAAAAAGAGTGGCTGCCCGTTCCTCCAGGGCTATGACCGTCGGGTCGTCACCCAAGACATCATCGCCCACGTTGGCATTCATCATCGCCTTTAGCATGCCCGGCGTGGGGCGGGTGACGGTGTCGCTGCGCAAATCGATCGGACTCCTCATAGATTAATTTTTAAAGCAAAATTACGAAAATGGTAACACGATGAACACCGCAATATCCCAGAGCGTATGCGACAGGATGTTGATCACCATGGAATGGTATCGATGATACAGCCAGCCCCAGAACAGGCCGCAGATCAATGCCGCCATTACCAGCATGAAATTACCGGTGGCGAGATGGACCACCGTGTAAAGCGAAGTCGCCAGGAGGAACCCGGTCCATTTTCCATACCGGAATGACAGATGCCGCTGTACAAATCCCCTCCAGTAAAGTTCTTCCCCAGGGCCGATCACCAGTGCCATCAAAACGAGGATCCTTGCAGGGGAGGTTGCACCCTTGAAATGATAAACCCCTGTTATCTGATCGCCTGCAAACGAAAACCACGCACGCGAGAGGAGGTTACCGATATAAAACACAAAATAAAGGACGATAACCGATGCGAGGGCGATGATCAGTTTTCGGGAAACATGGCTCGAAAAATCTGAGCACAGGGAAGAAAGCCAGTTCCTGTCCAGTAGAAAACCGAGCAAAACAAGAATGAACAGATTGAGGCTCATCCACCACCAGAAATCCAGCCCTCCGATGTGCTGAATGACAAACAGTGGGACAAAGATTCCCACACCCAGAAGAATGACCATCCAGACCAATCTGTGGTGCGGCAGGAAGTTCCGTTTCATTTTAAATTAAGGATTACGACATTGAGCAGCAGTGCCACCGTGCACAGGGTGCCAAACAACAGGTTAAGCTTAGCGGTGGCTCCATCCAGGGCTATAAAGTCGAGCGGATCAATAGGTTCTTTCCGCCGGATGGCTTTGTGCCAGAGTTTGACGGCCAGGGGAAGGGCCATCAGGGTCAACAGGAACGGCAGTGGCATGGCCGGGATATCTCCGGGTAAGATCCTCGGTGCGAAGATCAATCCCAGTACAATGGCAAAAGGTCCGAAGATCATAAAGGCATAGTACCGCAGCGATCCATTATCCCCCAGCAAAGACGCTATCGTGGTAATATCTCCTTTCTTATCCGACACAATGTCGCGCCAGTTGTTGGCGTGCAGGATGGCGATCACGTGCATTGCCATGGGAACGGCCCACACTACGGGTATCCAGGAGAATGAGCCGGACTGGACATACCAGGAGCCCAGGGAACCCAGTATGCCGAAGTTCAGAAATACGGCCAGATCACCCAGCGCGTGATATTTCAGGGATATCTTTCCCCCGCGGGTATAGAAGATGCCTACCAGAAGACCGAGTCCCCCAATAGCCAGCAGCAGGGGTCCGCTCTTCCAGGCAAGATAGAAACCGATCAGCGCCCCGGCAAGAAACAGAATTGCAGAAGCGACCAGCGCCTCTTTCAGCGTAATCATTCCCCTTACCACACCCCCGCTCACAGGTATCGGAACCCGGTCAAGCCCTTTTTTATAATCGTTGATATCGCTGAGAATGTTGGCAGCCGAATGAAGAACGACCATTCCCAGGAGAGACAGGATGAATAATCCGGGTTTGAATGCGTTACCGCCATAGGCTGCAGCGCCTACTGAACCAAATACCACAGGCATCGTGCTTGCCGGAAAAGAAAATGGGCGGCTGCAGATGAGCCATTTTTTAAAGAAATTCATTTTGACCGGTCGATCCATTTTTAAATTCGGTTTTTTATTCTGCCGTTGCTCTGTTACCAGAGGAACGGGATCATATTTCATCAACGAACAATAAACATTCTGAAGACGACCTTGTTCACAACCGCCGCTTTCTTTTCAGCAAGCGAAAACTCAAAATCTGATCTGTTGTAAATCGTAAGGTGGATGTTGGTTTCCGGCGACCCGGATGGATCATAATAGGTCAGTGTTCCCGGTGGCAGACCAGCTCTGGAACGATAGTATCCGACAGCACTTCTGGATTTTTTTTCCGCCATGGCCTGAACAATAAAACCGTTGCTTCAGTAGTTAAATATCTGATTTACCTTATTTTTGTCAAAATTATAAAAGTTTGTGACCTGATCTTATAGTTTTCAAGGGAATTGAACATCTATACTCAAAAAAAACGCTGGAAGCTCAGTCTTTTTGTGATAGCCGCGGTGATCGTGGCTGCTTCCCTCTGGTACTCCAATAACACGGTGAGTAAGATTGCAAGTGAGGAAAAAAGCAATATCCGGATATGGGCAAATGCCATTCAGCGGCGGGTGAGCCTGGTGGATTATACGGAAGATTTTTTTGAGTCACTCAAGGCCGAAGAACGAAAAAGGGTGGAATTGCTTGCCGAGGCCACGAAGCGTCTCATCTATGCAGAAAACTCAGAAGAACTGACCTTCTATTCCGATATCATTGCAGGCAACACCACCATTCCGGTCATTCAAACCGATAGTATGGGCCGGATCCTCGGAGTAAAAAATGTTGATTTTTTGTTAGGGGACATTCAATACCTGGATGGAAAGCTCAAGGAGGAGTTCTCCCTTTATGAACCTGTAAAGGTCAGTACTTACGGGAATGTCAGCTATCTTTATTACAGGGATTCCAAGACCTATTCAGAGCTTCGGTCCTACCTGGATGATATGGTCAGGTCGTTTATCTCCGAGGTGGTCCTCAACTCCGCATCGGTCCCTGTCATTATCACCGACAGTACCAAATCCAGGGTGCTGGAATTTGGGAATATTGATTCCCTTAAAATTGCCGACACGAATTATGTCAGGCAGATCCTTGACGAAATGGCCAGTCAGAACGAGCCTATCCGGCTCGACCTTGTGGAGCAGGGTACCTGGTTTATTTTCTGGAAAGATTCGTATCTCCTGACACAGCTCCGGTACTACCCCTATGTTCAATTCGGTGTGATCGGGCTGTTTCTGATCATCGCCTATTTACTGTTCAGCACCGCCCGCAGATCGGAACAAAACCAGGTATGGGTTGGTATGTCGAAGGAAACCGCCCATCAGCTCGGCACGCCCATTTCCTCCATGATCGCCTGGATCGAATTGCTCAAACTGAAGCAACTCGACAACAAAATCGTCCAGGAAATTGAAAAAGACGTGAACCGGCTTGAAAATATCACCGAACGGTTCTCCAAAATTGGTTCTCCCCCGAAACTCTCACCTGAAAACGTTGTGGAGGCGATCTATGATGCCATTGAATACATTAAAAACAGGTCTTCCAAAAAGATACACTATACGATCAATGTACCCCGGGAGCATGAAATCATTCTGCCCCTGAATACAAACCTTTTTGGCTGGGTCATTGAAAATCTGTGTAAAAATGCCATTGATGCCATGGGCGGAAATGGTTCGATCAGCATCACGGTTTCCGAAGACATCAAACGGGTGTTCGTTGATGTGACCGATACCGGAAAAGGCATTCCCCGGTCACATCAAAAAACGATCTTCTCACCGGGCTACACCAGTAAAAAAAGAGGCTGGGGGCTTGGACTGACACTTTCCAAGCGGATCATCAAGGATTATCACAATGGAAAGATCTTCGTCAAATCCTCCGTTGTGGACCAGGGAACCACGTTTCGCATCGTTTTGAACAGGTAATGCCCGGCATCTACCTTCATATCCCGTTCTGCAGGAAGAAATGTCATTACTGTAATTTCTATTCCTCAACCCTGTTGCAGCATAAACAGTATTTCACTGATGCACTGACAAAGGAGATCATCCTGCGCAGCAACTATCTCTCAACCGTACCTGTGCAAACGGTCTATTTCGGCGGGGGGACGCCTTCCCTTCTGACGGCCGGAGACCTGGCACGGATCTTCGGGGATTTGAACCGTATCTTTCAAATTGCAGATGACGCAGAGATCACCCTTGAGGCCAATCCGGACGACCTGACGGGAAAATACCTGAGCGACCTCCGCACCCTGCCAGTCAATCGTTTAAGCATAGGCATCCAATCCTTCTTTGATGACGACCTTCATTTCCTGAACCGGATCCATTCTGCAAGGGTAGCCCTTGATTCCATAAAACGGGCACAGGATAAAGGATTTCTCAATCTCAGCGTCGACCTGATCTATGGCATACCCACCCTGACCAGAGAGAAATGGGCTGAAAATCTTCAGATCGCTTTTTCACTGGATATCCCCCACATCTCTGCCTACGCACTGACCGTTGAGCCCGGAACATCTCTGGAAAAGCTAATCATCAGAGGAAAAGCCGTTTCCCCCGATGAAGAGGCCATGGTGGACCATTTTAACCTGCTTTGTGATGAAATGCGGAAAAATGGATATGCCCATTATGAAATTTCCAACTTCTGCAAAGAAAAAAACGAATCACGTCACAACATTGGCTACTGGACCGGTGAACCTTACCTGGGACTGGGTCCGTCGGCACATTCGTACAACGGTATTTCCAGGCAATGGAACCGGGTAGATGTCAGGACCTATATTGAATCCATCCGGAACGGTCAACCTGATATTGAAGTGGAGATACTGAGCCGGGATCAGAAGTACAATGAATATGTGATGACCTCCCTCCGTACGGTGTGGGGATGCAACACTGAGGTGGTTCTGGAACGGTTCGGCAGAATGTACAATGACTATCTGCTCGGGCAGGCAGCCGGCTGGATAAAATCAGGACATCTTATTTCAGAGAAGGATGTTCTGAAACTGACCCATACCGGGAAACTGTTTGCCGACCGCATCACCTCTGATCTCTTTCTGATGGGTGAATGATCAATCCCTGATAAGCCTGACTTTCAACACCACAGGCTGGTGGTCGGTAAACTCAAAATGCACCGGGACCGTCTTCACTTCAACCACTTCCACATTGGGAGAGACCAGAAAAAAATCGATGAGTGTTGTGCGGGTCGCTCCTTTTGCATAAGGCTTATCGACGTCCCGGTTGGTGGGCTGGGAGGGATCATAGACCCATTTCCATCCGGAGGGCATCAGCCCGGCGGGGATAAGGGGATCGATGGTTTTCAGGGCATCGCCGCTGGTGATCCTTTCCTGGCGGAAATCCGGCGGATTCTGGTTCCAGTCGCCACCGGCGATCACATAGTGACCCTTTTGATAAGCATCCGTTGCCTCCTTCCGGAGTATCTCGAGCTGCATTGACTTGGCTTCCCCGGTTTCATCGTAAGCGGAATGATGCGTATTGATCAATGTTAACGGCTGATCATTCACGGTTAGTTCTGTCAGCAGGAAACACCTCTGCAACATGAACAACCGCGTGGGCCAGGATTCATCGGGGGGGAAGGCATACCGACTGGCTGTCTGCGGACAGAACCGGCTTGCAGTCAACAGGCCGCTTTGCACGTCACCCATGGGATGCAAAAATGGCAGAGGCACAAACCTGACCCGGTAGTTGAACGCGAACAGCGTGTGGTATCCGGGTAGGACACCCTGGATCCGTTTCACCTGGTCATCGTGATAACTCCGTTTTGCGCTTTGATCAACTTCCTGAAAAAGAAACAGATCAATATTCCCCAGGCGGTACAATTGATCCAAAATTCCCTTCCGGTAACGATCATACAGATCTCGTTCCGGCCGGACCCTTACACCGCCTTCATAAAAAAAGTCCATCTCTTTTCCAAGTCCTCCATAACCAATATTCCAGGTGATCAGTGTCAGTGTATCCTCCGGGAGCGTGTTATCCGTGCAGGGTTTAGGAACAGCACTGTTTTCAACCGGGGGTGGGGCATACAGGGTAATCATTCCCCAGATGATGACACCTGCCAGATAGAGAATGATCAGGCCCAGAGGGACCAGTACGATCCACAGGGCGATTTTTATCCATTCAACCATGTCGCATATTTTGTATAAAATTACATCATTCTGACCGATTGTGCCTTTTATTAATTTTTGTACTTTTACTCCACTTTAAAATCTTTGGTTCATGCCTATCCTTGGATCTATCCTGAAAAAAACGATTGAGTTACGGAGTAAGTTACCCAAAGAGATCAGGCACCGGGATCGATATGAAGAACAGAAAGGGGTTCTGAAGAAGTTGTTGAAAAAGGCCCAGTTCACCCATTTTGGTGAACACTATGACTTCAACAGCATTGTTCGGTCGGATGATATCGTGAATGAATTCAGGGAAAGAATTCCCATCCAGGATTATAATTCGATTTTCAAACACTGGTGGTATCGGGCACTGAATGGGGAAGCCTATGTAACATGGCCGGGCAGGGTGAAATATTTTGCATTGAGTTCCGGGACATCCGAGGCTTCAAGCAAGTACATCCCCGTGACCAACGACATGGTCAGAGCCATCCGGAAGACCAGTGTCCGTCAGCTTCTGTCGCTGGTCCACTATGACTTCCCTCCCGAGTTTTACGACAAGGGGGTCCTGATGCTCGGCGGCAGCACCCACCTCAACTATAATGGCACTTATTATGAGGGAGATCTCTCAGGCATAACAGCCAGTGGGATACCCTTCTGGTTCCAGCATTTTTACAAGCCCGGTAAGCGAATCGCCAAAGAAAAGGATTGGGCCACCAAACTGGATGAGATCGTCAAAAATGCCATAAACTGGGATATTGGAGTCATTGTCGGTGTACCCGCGTGGTTGCAGATCCTGATGGAGAAGATCATCCAGCATTACCAGTTGAAAACCATCCATGAACTATGGCCAAGCCTTTCAATCTTTGTTCACGGAGGGGTGTCCTTTGATCCTTACAAAAACGGCTTTGAAAAATTGCTGTCCCACCCACTGACCTATATGGAGACTTACCTTGCCAGCGAGGGATTCATTGCGTATCAGTCCTATCCGGCTCCACATGCGATGCAGCTGGTCACCGACAACGGGCTTTTCTATGAATTCATACCATTCAACGACCGGAACATCGACGAGCTTGGGAATCTGAAGGCAGAACCTGAAACACTTACGTTAGCAGAGGTGAAGGAAGGTGTCGAGTACGTGTTGTTGCTCAGTTCGTGTGCCGGTGCCTGGCGTTATGTGATCGGTGATACGATCAAGTTTACCTCCGCTGAGTGGTGCGAGCTTGTCATCACCGGCCGCACTAAGCATTATCTGAACATATGCGGAGAGCATCTTTCGCTGGAGAACATGAACAGGGCGGTCAAGATGCTTGAGGATGAGTGCAAGATCGAAGTGCGCGAATTCACCGTCACACCCATTCAGTCCGGGTCACTGTTCGCGCATAAATGGTACCTTGGAACCGATAGTGCGATCAGTCCGGAAGTTGCTGCAAAAAAAATTGATGAATACCTGAAAGTGCTCAACGATGATTACCGTGTTGAACGCAAAGCTGCCATCCGTGATGTGATCGTGGAGATCCATCCCTCAAGGGTTTTTTACGACTGGATGAAGATCTGTGGTAAAGAAGGTGCCCAGCATAAATTTCCGCGTGTGTTACGAAATGAATCCTTAGAGAAATGGGCAGCTTATCTGGATAGTTTAACCAAATAACTGGACAGAAAATGTTCAACATCTTTCTTCAGGGTGTCATACTTGGGTTACTGATTTCCGTTACGGCCGGGCCATCCTTCATCACCATCCTCCAGACAAGCCTGCAGCGAGGTTTCAACATGGCTTTCTTCATCGCACTGGGCGTTCTTTTAAGCGATGCAGTCCTCATTACCATTTGCTACCTTGGAGCAAGTATCATCATCACTACCCCATCAAGCCGGATTTATATCGGAATGATCGGGGGAATAATTCTGATCGCATTTGGATTATGGACCTTCAACCGAAAACCGGAGATTCTGCTGCGCCGAAGTCCCAAGTACAAAACCCCCACCAAAAGACCCGGCCCGCTGACCTATATCTTCAAGGGTTTCTTCCTTAATTTTCTGAATCCCTTCCTTCTGATCTTCTGGTTTACAGCCATAAGCTGGGTCGCTTCCAGGGCTGAGGAAGGAAAACTATTGATCTACACACTTGTATTTTTTAGCGGAACCCTGGCGACCACCTTCTCCCTCGACTTGCTAAAAAGTTTCATCGGTAACAAAATCAGTCTCTATATCCGGCCCAGGACCCAGCTCTGGATCAACCGCGCCGTTGGAATCGCACTCATTGCTTTTGGCATTTTTCTCATTGTTAAAGTTTCTCTTGAATGGCTTTGACCCCAATTCGGATTCATTCAACATAAAAAGTGGCCTATGAAATCAAATTTATCAAAAAACTGGTGGTTCCTTTTCATCCTGGGATGTGTTTTCATCCTGTTCGGGGGCCTGCTGACCTTTTATCCAAAAGAGACCCCGCAGAAGATCTTATTCTTGATGGGATTGATCATCCTTCTGGGAGGCATCATCATTCTGGGGCTGTCACTGATGAATAAAAAAGACAACAAGGGGTGGGGAGGATTGATGACATTTTCTG
>DAOQWY010000013.1:91690-92245 GCA_035342335.1 Bacteroidales bacterium | reverse complement strand
TGGCAGTTGGCAGTTGGCAGTTGGCAGTTGGCAGTTGGCAGTTGGCAGTTGGCAAAAAAATAGAAATAGAGGGTCACATTTTTATATAAAAACGGATTAACAGAAGGGAAACGCTAATCTATTAAAATAAAAAATATGATATCAAATTTAAAAGACTTGATGGTTTATAAGAAAGCATTCACGCTTGCAATGGATATTTTTGAAATAAGCAAAAATTTTTCAAAAGAAGAAAAATTCTCTTTAACAGATCAGATTAGAAGATCCTCACGATCGGTATGTGCAAGCTTGGGGGAATCCTATCGAAGACGGCAATATGAATCACATTTCATTAATAAAATATCGGAAGCCGATATGGAAAATGCCGAAACTCAAGTATGGTTAGACTTTGCATTAGCCTGTTCTTATATTTCAAGGGAACAGTTTGATTTATTGTTGAGTCAGTCAGAAGAAATCGGAAAGCTTTTACATCACATGATTAAATATCCAGAAAAATACCGGGGCAATCTCCAATTAAAAAAATGATAATACTATAGCTATTGATTGTTAACTAGCTAT